>DASQMK010000192.1:0-11134 GCA_035645575.1 Metabacillus sp. | reverse complement strand
GCATCATCTAAAAATAAATATAATAAAATCATACCAACTGGAAAGGGGACTAAAACAATTAACCATATTGGTGCTCCAAAAGCTTCTGTGATAGCGCCAAGGGAAACAACTGATAATCCAATCAAAAGTGCCTGCCACATGGCAATCCCGTCACCAATGATTAAACTGCCTAAGTCATATGAGATAGCTGTAAGGACAATAGCTAAAATAAAATCTATTGCATATTTCACTTTGCATCAACTCCTCTATAGTCTTATCCAATTTTACCATTATCATCCAACGACCGTCATTACTTTATAGAATAATAGATTATAAGATGTTAATCCAAAAGGAGGGGAAGGGCTGTTTAAAGTTAACAAATAACAAGATTATGTAAATTAAAAATGCATTTTTTTACCTTTACCATTCCTCTTCATCCAATATTAATGGATGATATTGATATCTACTTAAATCTATTCGACCATGTTCGATCCATTTTATCCCTTCATTTTCTAGACATTTCTTTTGTAATAAAAAGGAGGGTCCGTCTTTAAAACCAATCTCACCTTTTGAATTAAGCACTCTGTGCCAAGGGAGCTCATATTTTGAACTCATGGAGTGGAGAATCCGAACAACTTGTCTGGCTCCTCTTGGACTCCCAGCTAAACGGGCAATTTGCCCATATGTCATAACATGTCCTTTTGGTATTTGCTCAATAATATCGATAGCTCTTTCTGTAAATGGACGCATGCTTACATTACACCTCTATTTAGTAGTAAACTTTAAAAGATTTTAATCAGTCATTTTGTTCTTATTGTATATTTTACATAGTGCAGCATCACATTATAACATATATTACCATATTGAATTTCCAAAATATAAAACTCAACAAAAAATTACATAAATTTTTTCATAATTCCTAATACTTTTACAAAATCTGTTGACACTTCCAATACGTTATGGCAAATTTAAAAGATATATTTACATAATTCAGGAGGAAATGATGACTATGGAAAATCGCACGAACATAATTGACTGTACCATCCGTGATGGCGGATTAGTAAATAACTGGGATTTTAGCGTAGAATTTGTTCAAGACTTATATCACGGCCTAAATGAGGCTGGTGTTGAATATATGGAAATTGGCTACAAAAATTCACCTAAGCTTTTAAAGGCTACTGAACCAAATCCTTGGAGATTTCTAGATGACCAGTTCTTAAAAGAAGTCATTCCAGAGAAAAAGAACACCAAGCTGTCTGCTCTTGTTGATATTGGCCGTGTTGATCCAGATGATGTGTTACCACGTGAACAAAGTGTGTTAGATATGATCCGTGTAGCATGTTATATCCGTGAGGTGGACAAGGGACTAGAGCTTGTTAAGATGTTCCATGACCTTGGTTATGAAACAGCGCTCAACATCATGGCCTTATCTAGTGTCCCAGAAAACCAATTAATTGAGGCATTTGATATGGTCAAGGAAAGTCCTGTAGATGTTGTGTATATTGTTGATTCATTTGGAAGTTTAGATCCTTCTGATATCGAGCACCAAGTTAAGAAGTTTAAAGCAATGCTTCCTAATAAGAAATTTGGAATTCACACACATAATAATATGCAGCTTGCTTTTGCCAATACATTAACAGCGATGCGTAATGGTGTAAGCTTCCTTGATTCATCTGTTTATGGGATGGGTCGAGCTGCAGGAAATTGCCATACAGAGCTTCTTGTTACACATATTCAAAAAGCAAGCTATGAGCTTAAGCCAGTGCTTGGTGTGATAGAAAAACATATGTTGGATATGAGACAAAAGTGGGAGTGGGGGTATATAATCCCTTACATGATCTCTGGTACGCTAAATGAACATCCTCGAGTTGCAATGGCATACCGCGATAGTAAAGATCGAGATAAGTTTGTTGATTTCTATGACAAGGTTACTTCTCCAGAAGCATCAGTTGCGCCAGCGACAAAATAATTTTTAAAAAATCAGCTCCATATTGGAGCTGATTTCAATTTCTTAATCCATAATCGCATCATAAGCAGGTTTTACATTATAATCAGGGTCAAACACAAATGGAGCGTCCTTCCCAATTCCGTCATTATATTGTTCTGCTCGATCATTTAACCATGTATGATTATCAGCAATTCCCCAAAAAGTAACATTGCTAATTTTGTTATCTAATTTTTCATAAAGCTCGAAAAGAGCATTGTAACGTACAGCCTGTCTTTCAAATTCGGAATCTGGTATTTCTTCATAAGTTGGGTAAGCAGGTCTTGGTGGCCAGCCATATAAACTAACATCTAGCTCAGTAATTTGGTTATCTAACCCTAGACTTGCAAATAGATTAATAGAATCTTCAATTTGTTGAATGGATGGCCAACCCATTTGGATATGGGCTTGATGACCAACACCATCAATAGATACACCTTCGTCTAATAATTCCTTCACTAAACCGTATAAAAGATCTCTTTTTGCTTCTACCTCTGTGTTATAGTCATTGATGTATAATTTAGCATCTTCACCGCCATATTTTCTCGCTGTTTCAAAAGCGACCTTAATATAGTCTGTTCCTGTGATTTGATACCAAGGTGATTCGCGTAGGCCTTTTTCATTTGGCGCATAATCATCAATTACTTCATTGACAACATCCCACGCATCAACATCATCTTTATAACGTTGCACAATAGTTTTTACATGGTTTTCAACTCGTTTTAAGAGGAGTTTCTTATTTTTCTCTCTTTGTTTTGGATCTGTTTCTTCAACCATAGGATTTCCTTTTATATCCAGGAAAAACCATTCTGGAACTTGACTATGCCAGATCAATGTATGAAAACGTAGATCCATATTATTTTCTCTTGCAAATTGTACAATTTTATCAACTTCTGTAAAATTAAATTTTCCTTCTTCAGGCTGAATATTTACTGGCTTCATTACATTCTCTGCAACAATACTAGTATAATGGCGTTTTAAAACCTCTGCATTAATTCCTTCCAGTTGATATGGCTCGACAGCTGCCCCAATTTTAAAGGAATTTTCGTATCTTTCACTAATAGAAGGAACCTCTAAAGCACTCTTAGTTTCAGTAGCTGATGCTGCATTACTTCCAATGGTAATAAAAGAGCCAAAGCTAAACCTGAAATAATTGGTTTTCTTAAAACTTTCAACATCATATCGTCTCCTTTAATAAAGAATGGTTAGAAAGTGTTTACAAAATATTATTCAGCTTAACCTCCTTTACAAAATTAATAAGGAAGAGGAAGGAAGTAAGGGTTTACATTTTGTGGTTATGTACAACTCCTCTTAACTCGAAATTGATTATATCAGCAAACATATAGTTTGTGTATTAAATAAACTAAGTATTTTTTGAATACACAAAAAATGAATCATTATTCACAAAAACAGTCTACGGATTAAATATGTTTTACAAGAACTTAGTTCTTTTAATCTGTTTATTGGAAGGTAATGTATTTTATTTTATGTTTGAAAAAAAGGAACACTTGTTCTAAAGTAGAAAAAGGAGGTATTTTTATGAGACCTAAATTGATGAAAGAAATGAGTGTACAAAGCTTTAAGAATTTTTATTGGTTAAAGACAGAACTCCAACAATTTTGTAGAGAAAATGGCATAAGTCCTTCGGGTTCAAAAATTGAAATTTCCGACAGAATTGAAGTGTATCTCCAAACTGGAGAAGTAAAAGAACCTTTAAGAAAAATAAACTCAAAAAAGAAAACTCAAGAAACAAGCGAATTAAATCTTGATACAGTAATATCGGAAAACCATCGTTGCAGCCAACAGGTGCGAGCTTTTTTTAAAACAATCATTCCCAATTTTCATTTCTCTACCTACATACAGGATTTTATCAAACAAAACGTCGGTAAAACATATCATGATGTTGTTGAAGCGTGGTATAAGGAAGAAATTCGTAAAAAAGACCCTTCTTATAAGAAAAACATTGCTCCTCAATTTGAATATAACCAATTTATCAGAGATTTTTTTGATGACCCTATAAACAAAGGAAAACCGCGGCATACTGCGATCGAAGAATGGAATAAGATAAAGAAACTACCAGGAAGCAATAAATATAATCGTTTGGATACAAACTGAAAAAATATATTTTAATATTAGTTGTAGTTAATCATTGAAATAAAATTCCTTATATTAATGATAAAAAAGAAACTTTTTCCATTCATCGAACGTATGTAAAAGATATATGTTGAGGGGGAACAATAGGTGAATCAGATATCGTTGATTATTTTGAATGGACTAACAGGTCTTTTTGTCGCATTTTCTAGTGTAACTGGTTTTCTTTTTAGTGATATTTCAGAATCAGAAGATGCTTCAAACGATATGAACCTATTTATTTGGCTTCTTACTTGGGCTATAGGACTAGGTTTACAGTTTAATAAAAAAACAAAAGTATTTGTTATCTTCTTTAGTTTGATACCAGTAGTTTTTTTCTAGTCAATTACATAGTTGCCGCAACAATGTGATGAAGAGACTTATTTAATACTTGGATTTATTTTCTTGTGTTATCGACTAATTATTCATGTTATTATATTCATACACGATACGTGATCGCGTATTGTATCTATTTTAAAATGACATTACATACCGTGCTAGACGGGGAGATGGCGGTGCCCTGTAACCTGCAATCCGCCTTAGCGGGGTTGAATCCCTCTTTAGCGGCACGGTTCATGTAAGGTTTGCCTTATACAAGCGGTGATGACCATTGGGGTCCGCGCAACAGACATTTATGAAACTGGTCAGGCCTGGAAGGGAGCAGCCATAAGTAGATTCGTTTGTGTGCCGCTGGGTAGCCCTGATCGAGCTGGCTGTATAAGTAACACTTATGTGACCGTAACAATAAGAGGTGCACGGTTCTACATATGATATTAAAAAGATGACTCCAAATAATTATAAGGAGTCATCTTTTTTTAAAGGGTTCCGTTTTGAGATGCTTTTCTGAAATTTAAAACCGAAATGACAAAAGTTTAGACAGAGCAATTGGTATATTAAAATGTAAAAACTCCCCGCATATGGTGAGTTTTCTTTATAAGGCCTATAAAGACCAAATCCCTTCGGAAAACAAAGAAAAAGGTCCCTATAATGGTGATGAGGGCCAAATCTCTTCGAAAAAATAGAAGAAATAGTTTTATGGCAAATGCCATTTGTTCCATCAACCCGAACCACTTAGAAATAAAAAAACATTATAATTGACAGCTTAATCGGCAGTAACATTGACAGATAATTTGGCAGTTTTTCTTATTTGTACATTAATTGTTGTCCATCATAAAAAAGATGTCAATTCTAATGTCAGAACGATCAAACATGTTCATTACCTTTGATAAATAAAGAAAATGACGTGTACCAATTTACACGTCATTTCTTATGTCATTTATTAAGAATGCATCCGAAAACGGAACCCTTTGTCTTTTTTATGGCCTTTTTAAATTTTTTATATCTCTAATCATTTCCATTAACCTTGTTATGCTTAAACAGATTTTTTGAAAAAGCATTTAATTTATTTAAAAATCGATTAAAGCCAAATCCTACAAAAAAGGCAATACTGATTTGTGCCAATGGAGTGTCGTTATATTCAATAAAGTCAATTAAAAAGATTCCGCTTTGAATCAAGGTGACCGCAATAACAGCCGTACCTGTTGCAAAGATCGGATAAAATATATACATAATCCACTCTCTATAGTCGGTTAACTCACCTCTCATATAATGAGAGCAAAACATGTAAAGATGTCGTAAGGAACCACCGATCGCTCCCGCAAAAAAATAATATAGAAAGATCTCAATAGAAGTAATAAAGGGAAATATTTGTTCAAGCACACCTGTCCATAACGCACCAACAGCTAAAAAACTACCAAAAAACAACAGGGAAAGATAAAGTAAAATCACGGCTTTTAACCATCGTTTCATTCTACCACCCCTAGATAAGGTAAGTTATTATATGAAGGGATGGCTAAATATGTGCATAAACTCATGTTATGCCTTGCCATTAAATTATAAACGAATCATTAGCATTATTTTAAAAGATAGTCCATACTAATAATAAATTTATTACAATAAACCACTTTACATAGGGTAGGGGGGTATGGTAAATTATATTTAAGAGGAGGTTATGAAGATGTTTGAAGAAGAGGCATTAGAAATTGAACATAGTTGTAATACCCACTCTGAAAGGCAAAGTCATCATTCTGATAAGCTTAAAAAAGCCTTAATTAGTCGGTTAAATAGAGTTGAAGGTCAAGTTCGCGGGATCAAAGGGCTTATTGAAAAAGATACGTACTGTGACGATGTTATCACACAAATTTCAGCCGTTCAATCTGCCTTAAATAGCTTTTCAAAGGTATTATTAGAAGCTCATCTGAAAAGTTGTGTAACAGATAGAATTCAAGAGGGTGACTTAGAAATTGTTGATGAGCTACTTGTCACCATCCAAAGATTAATGAAAAAATAAGGAGTGTTATAGAATGGAAAAAGTAACATTAACAGTAAAAGGAATGTCTTGTGGCCACTGTGTAAATGCAATTGAAGGAAATGTTGGAAAACAAAATGGTGTAGCAAATGTCAAGGTTCATTTATCTGAAGGAAAAGTGGATGTAGAATATGATGCAAATATTGTTTCTTTAAATGAAATAAAGGACTTAATTGATGATCAAGGGTATGATGTGGAATAAAGTTATTTGATATGAATAAGAGAATGAAACGTGCTACCAAAATTGGCACGTTTCATTCTGGAATAAAATATACCTTACTGGGGTATAAGGAGGCATAAAGATGTCTAAGCAAACAAAGGAAGCTGTTCTTCCTATTACCGGAATGACTTGTGCAGCCTGTGCTGTTCGAATAGAAAAAGGACTTAAAAAAATAGAAGGCGTTGAAAATGCAAACGTTAATTTTGCTTTAGAACGAACATCGATTAAATATGATCCAAATATGACAAACGTAAATGACTTCAAAAGAAAAATTAATGATTTAGGTTATGATGTTGTTAATGAAAAAGCTGAACTAAATCTTATCGGGATGACATGTGCGGCGTGTGCGACCCGTATAGAAAAAGGTTTAAAAAAGCTGGATGGTGTATCAAAAGCATCTGTAAATCTAGCTTTAGAAAGTGCAACAGTTGAGTATAATCCCTTACAAATCAACACATCAGATATGATCAAAAAAGTTGAAAACCTAGGGTATCAAGCAAGCTTAAAAGATGACGAGAAAGAAGATGTGGCTGACCTTAAAGCGAAGGAATTACAAGTGCAACAAGGAAAATTTCTGTTTTCCTTGATCTTATCTATCCCTTTACTATGGGCAATGGTAAGTCACTTTCGATTTACCTCATTTATTTATTTACCTGAAATGTTTATGAATCCATGGGTTCAGTTAGCACTAGCTACACCCGTTCAATTTATTGTAGGAAAACAGTTTTATGTAGGTGCTTATAAAGCACTTCGAAATAGAAGTGCAAATATGGATGTGCTTGTTGCGTTGGGAACATCAGCTGCATATTTCTACAGTTTATATTTATCGATAGCGTCAATTGGATCAAATCAACATATGGTAGAGCTTTATTATGAAACAAGTGCTGTTCTTATTACCTTAATCATTTTAGGAAAACTATTTGAAGTACGTGCAAAAGGACGTTCTTCTGAAGCTATAAAAAAATTAATAGGATTACAAGCTAAAACAGCAACAGTCCTTCGAGATGGAGTTGAACAAGAAATACCACTTGAAGATGTCCATGTTGGCGACATTTTTATTGTTAAGCCTGGTGAAAAAATACCTGTTGATGGAGAAATTATCGAGGGTCGTTCTGCCTTAGATGAATCGATGTTAACAGGGGAGAGTATACCTATTGATAAAACACCAGGAGACTTTGTAATTGGAGCAACCCTTAATAAAAATGGTGTATTAAAAGTAAAAGCAACAAAAGTTGGCCGTGATACAGCACTGGCTCAAATCATTAAAGTTGTTGAGGAAGCACAGGGCTCAAAGGCACCAATCCAACGCTTAGCAGACCAAATTTCCGGTATTTTTGTTCCGATAGTTGTGGGGATTGCAATCGTGACGTTTTTCATTTGGTTTATATGGGTAGCACCTGGTGATTTTGCAGAGGCGCTTGAAAAGTTGATTGCCATCTTAGTCATTGCATGTCCATGTGCATTAGGTCTTGCGACACCTACATCAATTATGGCTGGATCAGGTAGAGCTGCAGAATTCGGTATCCTTTTTAAAGGTGGGGAACACCTAGAGCGTACCCATCGTGTAACAACGATTCTTTTAGATAAAACAGGGACCGTGACGAATGGGGCACCAGTTTTAACAGATGTTTTAGTAGAAGAAGGTTTTGATGAAAATCATTTTTTACAACTAGTTGGCTCAGCTGAGAAGCAATCAGAACATCCACTTGCACAGGCGATTGTAGCTGGGATTAAGAATAGAAACATTGAACTCTATGATGTAGAAGAGTTTGAAGCAATTCCAGGATATGGAATCAAAGCGAAAGTCAATGGTCAAACGGTCTTAGCTGGGACGAGAAAATTAATGCAAAAACATAATATAACAATATCTTCACAACTTCAAACAATGGAAAGTCTTGAAGAAACAGGAAAAACAGCCATGTTAATTTCAATTAACGAACAATACGCTGGCATGGTGGCTGTTGCAGATACGATAAAAGAAACATCAAAAGATGCAGTCCAACGATTAAAGAGTATGGGATTAGAAGTCATTATGATTACAGGAGATAATGAACGCACAGCAAAAGCAATTGCCAGTGAAGCCGGAATTGATTGTGTTGTTGCAGAGGTGTTACCAGAAGGAAAAGCAGAGGAAGTCAAAAAGCTTCAACAACAAGGAAAAATCGTTGCCATGGTTGGAGATGGAATCAATGATGCTCCAGCATTAGCGATTGCTGATATCGGTATGGCGATCGGAACAGGTACAGATATCGCTATGGAAGCTGCAGATATCACCCTTATTAGAGGTGATTTAAATAGTATTGCTGATGCAATCTTCATGAGCAAAAAAACAATTCGAAATATCAAACAAAATCTTTTTTGGGCATTTGCTTATAATTCACTAGGAATTCCAATTGCGGCGATCGGTTTATTAGCACCTTGGTTAGCAGGTGCAGCCATGGCGTTCAGTTCAGTCTCCGTTGTTTTAAATGCCCTCCGTTTACAAAGAGTGAAACTTTAACAAAAGGAGATATAAGCCATGAAAAAGTGGATTTTTTCAGCGGTCATTTATTTAGCAATCGTCATAGTGGCCTACTATACCTTTAATGGGTTATTTAAAGAAGAGCAATCTACAAATACACATGATTCTGAACATATTGCAACAGAACCTGATAATAGTATGGAAAGTCATTCTTCACAGGAAACAGAAGATGAACACAATCATGCTGAAAAGGCAAACTCAGATAGTGAAGTCCAAGTAACTGTAACTGAAGAAAACGGCAAAGTCATACTGACACTTGAAGATCTTAAAGGAAATCCGGTCTCAAATTTAGAGGTGAATCATGAAAAGCTTCTACATCTTATCATCGTAGATGAACATCTAGATCAATATGATCACCTTCACCCGGAAGAAACTGGTCCAGGGAAATTTGAAGTAGATCATCAATTAAAAGATGGATCGTACAAAGCATTTGTTGATATAAAACCAACAAACTTAAGCTATCAAGTTCAACCAATAGAATTTACGGCTGGAACCTCTTCAACAGAAGAACATTCACATCCATCACTTCAAGTTGATCAGAATTTCACTCAAACAATTGATGGAAATACTGTCACATTGAAATCAACATCATTAGTGAGTGATGAACCCGTAACCTTAACATTTGATGTGCATAGAGCGAAGTTAGAACCATATCTAGGTGCGATGGGACATGTGGTTATTCTAGATGAACATGCTGAAGAGTACTTACATGTTCATCCGCTAAATGAAGAAACCCCTGTATTTGAGACTCAGTTTTCAGAACCAGGTATCTATAAGATATGGGCAGAATTCCAAATAAATGGAAGGGTTTCTGTCTTTCCATTTGTCGTTGAAGTAAACTAGTTATTCGTAATAAAGGAGTTATTTTCAACTCAATAACTCCTTTATTTCTATAGATAGCTTTTGACAAAAATAAGCCCCTGCCTATTCATCTCCTAAAAAATCGTAATATAAATGACGTCTTTCTTTTCTTTTTTCCACGACAAACATCCCATATATAACACTGTAAAAATATGCTTCAAAGGATTTGTGGATTTTACGCATTTTTTTCATAAATACACTTTGCTTGAATGCTTTAATGACAATATCAATCAAGTCTTCAATAAATCGATTAGACTCAATTTTGTTATAGGCAATTAATACACGGTTCCATAAACGGTAGATGTCTGCTGCTTTGAAAAAGGGTTGGGCAACTTTAACAAACTTCTCATGAACTGTATCTGGAACATAACTAGCGTCCAGTTCTTTTAAGTCAATTTCCCTAACATCACTGGAGTTTTCTTGATTATGAGTAGGTGTGTTATCCTCAGTGTCACCCTGTAGGCTTACGTTATTTGGTTTTAATGTTTTATTCTCACAGAGTGATCTTTGTTTATTTTCTGCTTTATTAGGAGTGACATTTGGGGTGTCATCATGGAGTGACATATTATTAGAAATAAGATCATCTACTTTCTCAAATTGTTGGATAATAAGTAAGTTAACACCTTGCTTACCGTTCATACGAGATGTAGGAATTTTTTTAAGGATACCTAGGCTTTCCAATGTTTTAACAGCACGAATGACCGTTCTACGATTTAACTCAACTTCGTTTGCAATCGTGTCATACTTCGCAAATGAAACCCCGATTACTTTTACAGAATGCCTCCAAATAAAATTCAATACTTTTTTGGTGCCCTCAGATAATGATGATTTATGTACATATAGGAATCCACGCACTGCTTGATCCATATCTTCGACAGTTAAAAAGGACTGATAAGATCTAATCGTGTCATAGTTTAAACGCTCCATCATGTTTTCCCTCCAAAATAAAATGATCAATTCACTCTTTATATAGGGATTTTAGGTAGGAGAGTAGCGTTAATAATAAATTTTTTTGAAAAATATAGAATCATATTAAAAGGAGAAGAATATAATACAGGAACATCATGTAGG
>DASQMK010000191.1:0-4671 GCA_035645575.1 Metabacillus sp. | reverse complement strand
GCCAATTAAAATTTTACTTTTTAAATCTTCTAAAAAACTCATTGAATAAAGCCTCCGATCTATATAAATGGTAGATATTGTTCGTTAAGGAAAATTAAAAAAGCCTTCTCAAGAAGAAGGCTGAATGATTTTTAGCTTCTCCTTATCTTTCAAGCATCTTACATGCTTAGCTAGAATTAGCACCTTGGCACTCGCAGAAGTCTTGGTAGGTGTTGGAGAATTGATTGACGGTTTTTAGAATAAAACACTTCTAAAATTGTGGTGTGTATTTTCTTTTAGCACTACAAGCTTTCGCTTGTTGCGGCTTGCTTGCAAGCCTTGGAAAAATAAATTAAAATGCCTCGAACAAACAAAGGAGCTTTGTTCGAATCATTTTAATTTATTTTTCTGTGCTAAAAGAAAATAACTTAGTGTTGCGTTCTTAACTTAGTCAATCAATGTCCAACAGACTTCACTCGTTATGGACCGGTTGCTGAAGCTTCATAGGGCCAGTCCCTCAGCTTCTCTTGATAAGATATGAAATTATCGTATGAACTTTAATGCATTAAAAAGTATTACAACTAATTTATCTAATATTGCGAAAAATATCAATAGTAAAATAGCAATTTGGCAAATTTCACTTGTATGAGGTGAATTTTTAATTGGATTAACTGGAAGTATTTAGTGTGTTGGATTCTTTATCCAAATCTCAACGGGCAGTAAGACCTCCAATGATGAAAGTTACACTTTAGAAAAATATGAATGGAAAAGCAATTTATACATGTAGATATTTGGTTGGATAAATGAGTAGGGCTAGACGTGAAAGTACTAGCCCTACTTACAAAGTTATCGATAATTAATAAATTGAACATCAATTGGTAAGTCAGCTTCTCTTATAGCAGCAATTACCTTTTGAAGATCGTCACGACTTTTACCTGTTACACGAATTTGATCGTCTTGGATTTGAGTTTTAACTTTTAAGCCGCTGTCCTTAATAATGCTATTAATCTTCTTAGCATTGTCTTTATCAATGCCTGAAACGAGTTCAGCTCTTTGACGAACAGTTCCCCCTGAAGCGTTCTCAACCTTTTTATAAGAAATATTTTTGATTGGAACATTTCGTTTAATTAGTTTTGAAATAAGAACATCCTTTAATTGTTCAAGCTTATACTCATCATCAGAAACAAGAACAAGCTCTTCTTTTTCTAATGAGATCGTACTTTTGCTGCCTTTAAAGTCATATCTTGTAGCAATTTCCTTCATTGCGATGTTAATCGCATTTGTCACTTCTGGAAACTCAATTTTTGATACAATATCAAATGAACTATCTTTCGCCATATTTATCCTCCATTACGTATATAATATAGGTTGATTATAGTAAAATAAAACAACGATCACAACTTTTGATTGTGATGAACAATGAATTTCTATAGAAAGAAGAAAGAGAGGATACATTCATGATCCCAGGTACATTTGCAACATTAACAATAGATGAAAAGGTGGATTTCGGTTATTTTCTTACAGATGGAAAAGAGAGAGTGCTTTTGCATAATAATGAAGTGATTGGTGAAGTGGAAGAAGGAGAAGAAGTTGAGGTCTTCTTCGGAGTTGATGCTCAAGATCGACTTTATGCAACAATGAAAAAACCATACATTACAGAAGATACATATGCTTGGGTAGAGGTTGTTGACATTGTTGAGGATATGGGAGCGTTTGTGAACATTGGGCTAAGTAAAGATGCTCTAGTTGCGAAAGATCATCTTCCTTTTTTAAGAGAGGTTTGGCCGAATGTAGGGGACAAGCTTTATTGCACATTAAAGGTATCAAAAAACGGGAAATTTTTTGCTCGTTTAGCAACAGAAGAAATTGTTGAGCCTCTTATGAAAAAGGCAGATCGTTCTTTATTTAATAAAGAGGTAGAAGGAACGGTTTACCGAATGATTGTGGCAGGATCATTTATTTTAACAGAAGACGGATATAAAGGGTTTATTCATTCTTCTCAACGTGAGGTTGAGCCAAGACTAGGTGAGACTGTTACCGGAAGAGTCATTGATGTGAAAGAGGATGGAACAATTAATGTTTCTCTTCTTCCTCGAAAGCATGAGGCACAAAGTAGTGATGCCGAGAAAATTTATGCTTATATGCAACAGAGAAATGGTGCGATGCCTTACACGGACAAAAGTGATCCTGAGGATATAAAAGAGCGATTCAATTTAAGTAAGGGTGCATTTAAAAGGGCTTTAGGTCATTTGATGAAAAATGACCGTGTATACCAAAAAGATGGTTGGACGTACTTTAAAAAAGAGGGAAACAACGAATAACGAATGTAATGGTTTTCACTACTTTAAATAGTGAAGACCATTTTTTTATGTAAATTCCCTTGAAAAGTCACCTTTTATTGTCGATACAAGTAATGGTATAAAAATAGTTTTAAAGCGAGGTTTTAATATGATCATCAAGAAAATAGCAACTATGGTGGGGTTTTTATTCATTCTCATTTTAGCCGGCTGCTCACAAGAGGAAGCGGCTAGTGCGGTGGATGAAAAGGTGAAGATTGGCATAATGCTGTCTGATGTCGGTCTTGGAGATCAGTCTTTTAGTGATGCTGCTTTTAATGGACTAATAAAGGCGAGAGATGAACTTGGAATAAGATTTGATTATCGGGAATTAAAGGAATCAGAAACTTATGAAAATGGTTTAACAGAGCTGGTAGAAGCGGATCACGATATCATTGTCGGTCTTGGTTTTATGGTGCAAGAAGATCTTGAAAAGGTTGCACAAAAATATCCGGAACAACAATTTATTTTAATAGATGCAGTTTCAGAGCTTAAAAATGTTACATCCATTACTTTTAAGGAAGATCAAGGCAGCTTTTTAGCTGGAGTTGTTGCTGCATTAACGACTAAATCCAATAAATTAGGGTTTATTGGCGGAGATAATGTCCCTCTCATTAATAAGTTCGAAAAAGGGTTTGTTGAAGGTGCTAAATCAATTAATCCATCAATAAATGTTGATATTAAATATGCAGGTGACTTTGGGAATGATCAATTAGGAGCCAAGTTAGCTCGTGAAATGATTCATAACGATGCTGATGTATTATATGCTGCGGCCGGGTTTACTGGTGTTGGGGTGTTGAAAGAAGCTCAGGCTAACAAAGTATTCGCAATCGGGGTAGACAGTGATCAATATTTTTACGCAGAAAAAGCTGTTGTGACCTCGATGTTAAAAAATGTTGATGTGGCTATGTATCAATTAGCAGAGCAACTTATGAAAGATGGAAAAGTGCAAACAGGACATATTGAGTTAGGGATAGAGGACAATGGAATAGGACTAGCTCCTCTAAGAGTACTTCCATATACACAAGAACAACAAGACATGATTGAAGAATGGAAAATAAAACTATCAAGTGGCAGCTAGGAGGATAACATGACGATTAAGAAAAAAATACTATTTAACTCAATTAGTGTACTGATCATAGCTATTTTTATGATTGCGTTCATTATTTTTAATATGCTTTCCATTCAATCATCTAACCAAGGTGAGGTCACCACTTTATTAAATATTCAAAAGCTTCAAGCTGAGATGAATGCAACAAAGCAAGGCTTAGACAACTTTTCTATGACAGGAACTGATGCACAAAAAGAAGAAGTTTTAATAAGTATAACGAAAAGTCATACACTTTTTTCAGAAATTGAAAAGGAAGTTACACACGAAAAAAGTGTAGAAGCATTAAAAAAGGCTAAATCAAAATATGAGCAGTGGGAAATTGAAGCAAATACAGCGTTAGAAAACAAGGCTGGTCCAGAAGCGAAACGACAGTCTATCCGATTGAATGGAGTAATGAATGATATTCATCTATTAAACGAATATGCGAATGAACAATATTCGATTTTACAAAAAAAATTAGCGAATCAAATTTCGTTTGTTATCATTTCATCTATTGTTGGGATTATAGTTTTAATCGGATTATCAACGTTCATCACAATAAAGATCACAAACTCAATTACTCGCCCTCTAAAGCAACTATCTAACAATGCAAAACAAATTGCTTCAGGTAATCTTATTGTTGAAAATATTGCATATAAAGGCAAAGATGAATTAGGATCATTAAATATCTCCTTTACTCAAATGGTAGAGCAGTTAAAAGAATTATTATTCTCAATTGAAACAGCGAGTAAAAATGTGGAAAGCTTCGCAAAAGATTTAGAATTAGAAAATAAGGGATTAACAGCCATAACAAATCAAGTTGCGATTTCTACAAATGAAATGTCAATTGGAACGCAAAGCATATCTAATGATTTACAGGATGCTGTGACATTAATTGAAAAAATGGACAATAAGTTTAAGGAAAATGTTCGTACATCAGAAAAATCAGTTTCATTTGGAACCGAGGTTGTATCAGTAATCACTGATGGACAAGGAGCCATAGAAGTCCAGTGTACATTAATGGTACAAAATCAACAAACAAGTCAACAAATAGACGCAGCAACGAAAACATTTGCGGAATATACAACTGAAATTGAGGATATGGCTAAAACCGTTTCCGGTATAGCCGATCAAACAAACTTGTTAGCCCTAAATGCAGCGATTGAAGCTGCGCGTGCAGGAGAAGCTGGAAAAGGATTTGCGGTTGTAGCCGACGAGGTTCGAAAATTAGCTGAGGAAGCAACCAATTCAACCAAGCATATCTTT
>DASQMK010000190.1:0-10492 GCA_035645575.1 Metabacillus sp. | reverse complement strand
CTTAAAAGATTGGTATACGCCCATTCACGCCAACTTAAATAATAGCATTACGATTGCTTTGTCTGTTTCTGGAGAAAATGAATTTACCATTTCACACATTCATAAGTTGAAAGATAAAAACAGTAAGATTCTAAGTATTACAAACAACTCTCAGTCTACAATAGCCAAAATTTCAGATAAAAATGTATCCTACTATGTGACAGAGGAATTTTTTGAAACTTCGAATATTACCACTCAAATCCCAGTTGTTTTTATATTAGAAGAAATGGCAAGAAGGGTGTATGAAAAGAGTAGAAAGAATGATTGAATTAGAAAATCTGTAACTTCTAAATTTGTACGTCTTTTATATATCCTAAAATCCGCCCTTTCCATATACAAAAACTGCATCTTTTAAACAGTAACAATAGATACATTTTCAGATTTAAAACCAGACAGAAAGTAGCTGGTCCAATACAATCCGACTATTAGATAGTTCATCTATGATAAGCAAATCGTATTATCAATCAAAGTCGTCACTTAAGTAGTTCCTTTAAAAAGCAAAGTGAATTTTATAGTCAAATCACTGCATTTATTTTATCGGCATCCCCTTTCATGTTTATATTATTAAATATGATTGTTTCGTTAAGTAAAGCTTAGAGTGAAGGTTACAAAGGGTATAACTGCTAACATTAGAAAAGCTAAGGCTTTATGCAAGTCTAATTGCGAAAGCCTTAGTTTTTATATTCTCTGTTTTGAAATTGTTCAACTATATTTTATTTTTTCTACTGTATGCCCACCAAACTCATTTCTAAGAGCTGATACCACTTTTCCAGTGAAAGTATCCGTACTTAATGAGCGGTAACGCATTAAGAGGGCCAAGGCAATAACAGGTGTAGCTGTTTGTAAATCAAGTGCAGTCTCTATTGTCCATTTCCCTTCACCAGATGAGTTCATAACTCCATTTATTTCTTCTAATTTAGAATCCTTAGAAAAAGCACGTTCTGTTAATTCCATTAGCCAGGACCGAATAACCGACCCATTATTCCAAACTCTCGCCACTTGTTCATAATCGTACTGAAATTCACTTTTTTCTAATATTTCGAACCCTTCACCTATAGCTGCCATCATACCGTATTCAATACCATTATGAATCATTTTAAGGTAATGGCCACTTCCTGGCTCACCTGTATAAAGACAGCCATTTACAACAGATGTACCTTCAAAAATCTCTTTTACTATATTCCAAGCATCCAGATCTCCTCCAACCATATAACAAGCTCCCTTTCTAGCCCCCTCCATACCACCAGATGTTCCAACATCCATAAAGCGAATGCCCATTTCTTTTAATCGGTTATATCTAGTAATGGATTCTTTATAATGTGAGTTCCCAGCATCAATGATAATGTCACCAATGTCTAACAGGGAAAGTAACTCAGAAATGACATGATCAACAACGGTATGTGGAACCATTACCCATAGAACTCTAGGTTTTTCTAGCGATTGAACAAGATCTATTAAACTATGATATCCGCAAGCTCCATCGTTTACGATCTCTTTAACAGCATCTTTATTAAGGTCATAAACTGAAATCTCATTTCCTGAATCTAATAAATTTCTTCCTATATTTAACCCCATCTTACCTAGTCCAATTAGTCCAATTTTCATACATTACCCTCCTTAAAGTTTCATAATTTAATTCATTTATCTAATCTGCCTATCAAGTATAAATTTAGATCAGATAATTTATGGTAACAAACATTAGTAAGTCATAATTATATAGTGTCAAACCTCTCGATTACCACCATTTAAATCCATCCTCTTGTACCAACTGCCTAGATTCATCAGGACCAAACGAACCAGACTCATAAAAATAAAGAGGTGCTTTATTTTCTTCAAAAGCTTCTAATATAGGCTGAACCCACTGCCAGGATAATTCTACTTCTCGCCAATGGGCAAAGAAAGTAGAGTCACCTTTCAACGCATCAAATAGTAAAAGTTCATAAGCTTCAGGAATAGATTGTTGATTATTATAGTAATTAACTTTTACTGGTTCAATTTCCCCATTATATGAGTTTTTCATATTCAACTTTAATGATATGGCCTCATCAGGATTAATTGAGATAACCATACAATTTGGTAATTTATCAGTTTCATTATTTTTAAATTCAATGACAATTTTAGTAGACTTTTCCTTCATTCTTTTACCAGTGCGTATATAAAATGGTACTCCCTTCCATAGTTCATTATCAATCCAAATTCGTGCCGCAATAAACGTGTCGTTAAGGGAGTTAGTATCTACTCCAGGCTCATCTCTATAACCAATAACTCTTTCACCTAATATTTCACCAGATTGATATTGTCCCCTAATAACATTACACTTCACTTCATCTTTTTCTAATAAGCGTAGAGACTCCATAATCCTTATTTTTTCATTCCTAATGACTTCAGTACTACTATTTTCTGGTAAATTCATACTCGTCATCATTAATAATTGCAGTAAATGGTTTTGTAGCATATCCCTAACTGCTCCTGCTTGATCGTAATAACCTGCTCGTTCTTCAACACCCACTGTTTCACTTGCGGTAATTTGTATATTTGATACATGCACGTTATTCCATAGTACACGAATAATAGGATTTGCAAATTTTAATGCTTCAAGGTTTTGGACCATTGGTTTCCCTAGATAATGATCAATTCTGAAAATTTCATCTTCCTTAAAACTCTTAGTTAGCTTTTCATTTAATTGCCGTGCAGATTCTAAGTCATGACCGAATGGCTTTTCTATAATGAGTCGTTTCCATCCCTTTGTATGACCTAACCCACTCTCCTTAATATTTAAAGAAATATCATCTATTAATTCTGGAGCAACAGATAAATAGAACATCCTGTTTTCAGGTATTCCATGTTCTTCCTCAAGTTCTTTAACGGTTTCTAATAAAGTGATATAATCAGAATTTTTTTTAGCGTCGAAGGAAATGTAAGAAAAAGACTGAAGAAAATCTTTCATATCAACATTGTCATTTCGAGTTTGTCTTGAAAAGGTTTTGATTGATTCAATTACATGTTTTTGAAATGTAGCGGTTGACCATTCACTTCTCCCTAAACCTATTACACTAAAAGTCTTCGGGAATTTTTCACTAATAAATAAGTTGTATAATGCTGGGAAGATTTTTCTTTTTGCTAAATCTCCTGACGCACCAAACAAGATAAATGTCATGGGATCTAAATGAGCAGGTACGTTAAAATGCATTAAATCTTCAGGAATATTCTTATTAAAAACAGCTAAGCTACTCATGATTTTCCTCCTTCTCTTTCTTTCAATACTTAATTAACTAATTATGGAGTTCAGTATAACTTGAGTTATAAATTTTAGTAAGTACGCACTTTTATTTCAAATAGTGTCTAAAACAATACCTTTTTTAAACAGAAATGATCATTTATTTTTTGTAAACTTTACTAACAAGTATCTTTTCATTCCAAAATTTAAATGTAAAAATTAAACAACTATTAAAAATTTCAGCTAGAAAATGAATAATAGAAATTCGATTAGCGAAACTCAAACGAAGTGAGGTGAAAAATTGGTGGAAAACAAACGATCTTTTGAAACTAAGAAGATCATTACCATGGGTACTGTAAAGGAAATGACGGGCATTTCAGAGCCACAAATTAGATATTACGAAGAGAAAAACTAGTATTTCCAGATAGATCTCGATCAGGTACACGAAAATATTCTTTATCGGATATAGAATTATTAAAGACAATCGCAGAACAAATAAAAGAGGGAATTCATACAGATTTTATTCGAGAGCAAATATATGGAGAAAATCCACCAACCTCTTAAAGGATTATAATGATCTAATTATTCATGTTACCTTATTTAACACAACTTTTAAAATTTTCCCAATATTCATGAAAGTAAACTTCTATGCAAAAATCTTTTATGTCATGATGAATGTATTCCATAGCTGATAAGCAAGAGTTAATGAAAAAACTTAATTTCTGCTCCAAAACATCAGCATATTCACTCGACACAATTATTTAAAGTTTATATCAATTTCACATTATTTAATTAAGAAAAAACTTTTTCTCCTAAAATAACTAGTTATATTTTTTACCAGATCTAGTGTACAAAATATCTAATCTAATATAAAAATTTTAAATATTTCATCTAAAACTACAAGGGAGTTGACATTGCTTATCATTTATTAATTGCTTTACTTTATTTTAATTCTTTTGTTGTCTCAGTGAATATTCACATTCTAATTAAAATCTTGACTTTAAGTACAAGTACTCAATTCACCTTAATGACCCGCTTAATTATTTGAGTCATCGAATGTAATTTATTTTCCACATCTAAAAAGTAAAATTGTCAAAAGAAATTCAAATGAAAAGGGGAGCTATGAATGAAAACCAAGCATATATATTTAAACAGCTTATTTTTTATTTCGATTTTACTAACCTGCATATTTATTATTTGGGGAATCTTTTTCACTGAAAATATGAACAGAATTACTTCAGCATTATTTGTAGGTACTGTTGCAAACTTAGGGTGGATTTATGTTATTGGAGCATTTTTCTTTGTATTATTTTCATTTTACCTAATGTTCTCAAAATATGGTAAAATCCGACTCGGTAAGGAAACTGATAGACCTGAATTTTCTACTGGCTCCTGGCTGGCAATGTTATTTGGTGCAGGTACAGGAATAGGAATTGTTTATTATGGTGTAGCAGAGCCTGTGCTACATTACACCTCCCCACCTGTTGGAGAAGGATATAATCCAGCTGCAGCTGAAAAAGCTATGGAATATTCATTTTTTCATTGGGGGCTACAACCTTGGGGAATATACGCTGTAATAGGGCTAGCCTTTGCGTTTTTTCAATTTAAAAAGGGGCTGCCAGCTTCCGTTAGTTCTGCCTTCTATCCCATCTTAAAAGAGAAAATTTACGGACCAATAGGAAAGGTAATTGATATTCTTGCTATTATTGCAACTGTTTTTGGAATTGCAACGTCCTTAGGCTTAGGAACTATGCAAATTACAGCAGGTCTAAATCACTTATTCAAAATTCCGGATACTTTATCCGTTCAGCTAACTGTTATTGCTGTAGCCACTATCCTTTATATGGTATCAATAAGTACTGGAATAGGGCGTGGGATTAAGATCCTATCAAATACTGCCTTACTTTTATCAATCGCAATAATGGGTATTATTATAGTAGTAGGGCCTACCACCTCTATATTTAATACTTTGATAGATTCAACAGGTGGTTATATTAGTAATTGGCTTAATATGAGTTTAGGATTAGAGCCGTTCGGAGACCAATCGTGGTTACATGGTTGGACGCTCTTTTACTGGGCATGGTGGATTGCATGGGCACCTTTTGTCGGTTTATTTATTGCTAGAATTTCTAGAGGGAGAAGGATTAGTGAATTTATTTTTGGTGTATTAATTGTCCCAACTCTCGGAACATTTTTATGGTTTTCTGTCTTTGGGGGCTCAGCATTACATTTTATTCACAACTTAGGAAATACAGAACTAGCCACAGCTGTCACTTCAAATCTTTCATTATCTATTTTTAACTTCTTTGAGTATTTACCATTTCCTTTACTTTTAAGTATATTAGGTTTTTCAGTTATAGCAGTATATTATATTACAGTAGCTGATACCGCTACCTATGTTCTAGGAATGCTTTCGGAGAGAGGAAGATTAACGCCATCTACTAGAGTTAAAGTAACATGGGGAGTTATTCAAGCACTGGTTGCTACAGTATTACTAATAGCCGGTGGATTAGAGGTCCTACAACGATTTTCTATTGTAGTAGCATTCCCATTCGCTATTATCATGTTTCTAATGTGTTGGTCCTTGTTTATAGAATTAAGAAAAGAAGTGACTATTAATACTAAAAAGTATACCTTGATAAAAGATCAAGCAGAGGAACAATTTGAGCCTATAACAAACTCAGAGGTTAAAACAGGAACTAATCCTTATTAAAAATATATTATTAATAAATCTATACAGGCTGGATTTGCATCATTATCCTCCTTACAACACCCACATGCTTCAAAACGATAAAAATATTAAATACTATATAGGTAATACTCTTTCCCTCGGGTTCGTCAAGACGTTTCCAAGGGTTTTTTATTGAGTAAGATCCTTATTATCCCCTGTTTTTATTACTTAAATATCTTTGATGAACTTAGCCTCTTATTCACTTTTTAGTTCCCCCATTCTCTAACTAACAATGAATCATTCTACACTTTTTGCTTTTGGTCACAGGAACTCAGTGGCATTTTTCCTCATAACCGAAAAGTTACCATATCCTTGAGTTTTGTTAGCTACCTCTATCCTTTATTGCTAATGAATTTACACCATTATTTAATTTAATACAACTAAAAAAGGAATAGGTGTTATACACTATTCCTTTTTTAGTAAAGCTGTATATTTTATAAAGTGATCACACAAAGGCCATTTATCTACCTATCTTTATCATAATGCAAGTAAAAATACCTTATGTAAGGATAATGGTAATAAGCCTAATGCAATAACTAGTAACAATAGATGTGTAAATTGTAGGGTTCCTTCACGCAGACTTTTGATAAAAAGCATAACCCAAAGAATGCTTAAACCAATTTGTAAAACAATCTCGATCATCTGTAGGATCATTACCACCACCTGAATGAGTGATTTATTTTGAACTATCGAGTGAAGTCATAGTTATACAACAAATCCATCTCTTATACCGAAACAGTCTCATTTTCTTTCTTATTCACCTCAACCTTTGTATAACGCAAGATAGGTTGTCTAGCTGCCTTAACTTCATCCAATCTACCTATAACCGTTGAATACGGAGCATCTAACACAAGACTTGGATTGTCCTCCACCTCTTTTGAAATTTGAATCATTGTATCAGCAAATGCATCCAGTGTTTCTTTTGACTCTGTTTCTGTTGGTTCAATCATTAAACATTCTTCTACATTTAAAGGAAAGTAAATAGTTGGTGGATGATAACCAAAATCAAGAAGCCTTTTAGCCATATCAAGTGTCCTTACACCTAAATTTTTCTGTCTTGATCCAGATAACACAAATTCATGCTTACAAATTTGTGTATAAGGTGAATCAAAATAAGGCTCGAGCTTTTTCCTTAGATAATTAGCATGTAGAACTGCACTTTCAGATACTTGTCGAAGGCCTTCTGGTCCCATTGTTCGTATATACGTATAAGCACGGACAAGAATACCAAAGTTTCCATAGTACCCTTTAACACGTCCAATTGAAAGTGGATGATTTGAGTTTAATAGATAATTCCCTTCATATTCTTCAATTCTAGGGATTGGCAAATAAGGGATAAGCTTCTTTTTGACCCCTACTGGCCCTGCACCTGGGCCACCACCACCATGTGGAGTTGTAAATGTTTTATGAAGGTTTAAATGAACAATGTCAAACCCCATTGCACCTGGAGTTGTTTTACCTAAGATAGCATTAGCATTTGCACCATCATAATATAACAATCCACCTGCTTCATGGACTATTTTCGCAATCTCAACTATATCTTTTTCAAAAAGACCTAATGTATTGGGATTAGTTAACATTAATGCAGCGGTATCACCGTCAACATGCAATTTTAAGTCTTCTAAATCAACCAAACCATTTTCAGTTGATTTGATCGTAACGGTGTTAAAGCCCGCAACTGTCGCACTAGCTGGATTTGTTCCGTGCGCCGAGTCAGGTACAAGTACTTTTGTTCGTTTCTCTCCATTATGCTCTAGATACGCCTTAACCATCATTAAACCAGTCCATTCTCCCTGTGCGCCTGCTGAAGGTTGTAAAGTCACAGCATCCATACCAGTAATTTCTGCCAAATCTTGTTGTAATTCATACAAAAGCTTAAGAGCTCCTTGAACTGTTTCAACAGGTTGATAAGGATGAATACGACTAAACCCCTCAAAACGAGCAACATCTTCATTAATTTTTGGATTATATTTCATCGTACAAGAACCTAGGGGATAAAACCCATTATCAATACCGTGATTTTTATTAGAAAGTGCTGTATAGTGTCTTACTAGTTGGAGCTCAGATACTTCGGGCAGTTCTGCTGGTACTTCACGAATGAGATGCTTTGACAATTTATTAGATAAATTAGTTGTTTCAACATCACTTGGTGGTAGACTAGAACCAATCCGTCCTGGTCTACTCATTTCAAAAATAAGTTGATCATTCTCAAGCATTACAAATCGCCTCCAGTACATAAATGAATTGGTCAATTTCTTCCTTTGTTCTTTGCTCTGTTACAGCAATTAACATGTGACGTTCGTATTGATCATAATCACTTCCTAAATCAAAACCTCCAATAATTGATGAATGTAAAAGTTCTGCATTTACGGATTTCACAGAAACGGGTAACTCAACAACAAACTCATTAAAAAATGGTGCCTGATTAACAATCATAAATCCTTTTTCTTGGAGTTTTGTGACCATGTAATTTGTCTTATCAACATTCAATTGTGCCATTTGACGGACACCATGTTTTCCTAGAGCAGTCATACAAATAGCAGAAGCAAGAGCATTAAGGGCTTGATTAGAGCAAATATTTGATGATGCTTTTTCACGTCGAATATGTTGCTCACGTGCTTGAAGCGTTAGAACAAACCCACGCTTTCCCTTCTCATCTGTTGTTTGTCCTACTATTCTTCCAGGAACTTTACGCATAAAATTCTTTTGAACGGCAAAATATCCACAGTGAGGCCCTCCAAAAGACATCGGAATGCCAAATGGCTGCATATCTCCCACCACGATATCTGCTCCTAATTTACCAGGTGCTTCTAATAAAGCTAATGCAAGTGGATTGGCACTAACTATTAGGAGAGCTCCCTTATTATCGGCAATTTTCCTTATTTCTGTTAAATCCTCAATAGAACCAAAAAAATTAGGATACTGCACCATTACAGCAGCTGTGTCTTCATCTATTTGTCTTTTTAATTTTTCTAAGTCAGTATAATCAACAGTAAGCTCCACCTCTTCTACTTGATATCCTTGCCCTTGTGCTACTGTATGTAGAATAGCTCGAGATTCAGGATGAACAGCTTTGGAAGTTAGTACTTTAGAGCGTTTTGATGAAGCAATCGCTAGTGAAGCTGCCTCTGCAAAAGCTGTAAAGCTATCATACATAGAGGAGTTGGCAACATCCATTCCTGTCAATTCACAAACCATCGTCTGAAATTCAAAAATAGCTTGTAGTTCCCCTTGACTAATTTCCGGTTGATATGGAGTGTAAGCTGTATAAAATTCAGATCGTGATATCATGTGATTGACAACACTTGGAATGTAATGATCATAAGTCCCCGCACCTAGAAAAACAGAATAATGGTTGGCGTTCTTATTTTGTGAAGCAAGACGATACATTTTTTTGTAAAGCAATGGTTCAGGAATTGACTCGGGAATATTTAAATGATTGTGTAAACGAATTTCCTTAGGGATGTCATTAAATAAAGCTCCTACCGAAGAAACCCCTAAGAACTCAAGCATTTCCTGTTTGTCTTGTTCTGTATCTGGAAGATAACGATATGTTGAGGTCATTCTCACTCATCTCCTTCGTTAATAAATGCAAGATACTCTTCTTCATTCATTAGAGATTCTAGTTCATCTATATTCGACAATTCTACATCAACTAACCACCCTAATTTATAAGGATTTTCATTGATCATTTCAGGTGTATCTTCCAATTCAGTATTTACAGATATAACCTTTCCTGAAACCGGGGAATACAGTTCTGAAACGGCCTTAACCGACTCGATAGTACCCATAGTCTCATTAGCTCTTACTTGTGTATCTACTTCTGGATACTCAATAAATACAATATCTCCTAACTGCTTTTGAGCATAATCTGATATACCCACTCTAACTTGATTCTCCCCTATTTTTAACACCCACTCATGTTCTTGGCTAAATCGTAAATTAGATAGATCTACTGTCATTCTTATTCCTCCCTTTCTCCTTCATATTTTCTTTGTTTAATAGAAAAATATTGTAGCTTGTTAGTTCATCTTTCAAACTTTTTTGTAAAAAGGAGATTTCACAACAATAGCTTCAATTTTTTTATTGCGAATTTCTACCTTTATACGAGTCTCTATTTCAGAATAGTCCTTGTCTAGTAATGCTAATCCTATACTTTTCTTTAATGTAGGTGATTGTGTACCAGATGTTACAACTCCAATTTCATCCCCATCTTCAGAAAAAACTTTATAACCATGTCTGGGAATACCTCTACCGGTCAGTTCAATACCTATAATTTTTCGATGTAACCCTTGTTTTTTTTGTTTTGTTAACACTTCTTTCCCAAGAAAGTCACTTTCTTTATTCATTTTTACGACAAAGCCTATTCCAGCTTCTAACGGAGTAATTCGATTAGAAAGCTCTTGACCATAAAGCGGAAGCCTTGCTTCCAATCTTAGTGTATCTCGAGCACCGAGCCCACATAGCTTTAACCCATCTTCAGCACCAGCTTCTACAATTTTCAG
>DASQMK010000189.1:0-7323 GCA_035645575.1 Metabacillus sp. | reverse complement strand
GTGCCAGGAGTCATGCCCTCCAGCACGATATTCATTTTTTCTTCCGCTGTCCACTTTCTTCTCGACATAACAAAGACCCCTTTCAACCCTGTTTTAATTATAACTTACTGTTTGTCTGGGGTCTTATGGGGTCAGTATACTCGGTATTAATTGCCGGTTTTCCCATAAATAAGGTCATTACTAAAAGAAGCTAAACCCGCGGTTATAAGTTTGCCAATCATATTAGCCTCCAACAAAGGTATCTTCCGGTTTCAATTGACCGCAACCGGGGAAAGCTTGGTCACCATCCACCTTAAATTTTGACACCACAAGGGAACCTGTGTTGCATAGCCTGCTTCTTTGACCTGTTGAACCAACTGTTATTTCAACTGGGGTGAATAGCATTTTCGTAAAAAATCCCCTTCTGTTCTTCTGGTAACAGCTTAACAAGAAGGGGTATAAACTTAAATCCAATTATGGGGCTTTAGAGTTATTATTCACGGTCGTTTTTCGCGATATAAGTTATATTAGTTTGCTAGATGATAAGCAATCCAATCTTTAACTGATTGATACTCTCTCATTTTACTATGATCCCCATATGTCTCATGAAAAATTAAGTATCTCTTTTCTATTGACAGTGTGGGAAGTTTAGTATAAGCAGTTTGATCTGGGTCACGATCTGAACCAAGTGCTGAGTCAATATTGACTGGTCCATCTTCAATGTCTCCACTTAAGAATACATTTTTTTGAGCAAATTTATCCCTAACATAGTCATAATAACTATCATAATTAATTGAACTAGAGTTATAAGGTACAACATATGCCGTAGTGAACAAACCCCTTAAGCCAGAAGAATTAAGAGCCGTTGCTGAGGCTTTAAAACCTCCAAAAGCAAAGTATCTAGTATATGGATGACTTCTTTTAAGGGTTCTATCAGTTGAACCAACAACCCATGGATAACTTGATCTGGCTAGGTCTGAAGTTCCAGAATAATAATCCGAAGCATAATGAGGAGTACCGAGGGTAATTAATCTTTGGACTTTCTGTCCAGCACTGAAGTTTTCAATTGCATATCTAGATACAAGTCCACCTTTACTATGCGCAATTAAGTTAACTGTTGAATGAGGAGAACCCTTAGATTTTAGATAAGTCAAAAGATTATCGATATAAAACTTCAGTTGTGAACCTGCTCCGTAAGCTTCTGCATATAAATTATTATTATATTGAAACACAAACAAGTCCACATTCGCCGTATACCCTTTACTATTCATTAGGTAATAAGCAATATCTAATTGATTAGGTACACTTGTTATCCAAGTAGCATCAATATTATCGTATGTGAGTGTATCGCCTTGATAGTATGTAATAGTTTTAGTAAAGGTTTGAGTTTTATCAATCGTTGTAGAGGCATAGGCCGTCGGACCAGTATTTTCCCATAAAGTTCGGGCTCCCCAAGTGCTAGCTGACCCATAGAGTCCGTGAACTAGAATTACTGGCTGCTTTCCTGTTTGAGGTGTGGCTGACGCAAGAGACACAAAGTTAGCCCCATCTTGTTGTTGTAAAGAAGAAATTGAATACAATACTTCCTGATCTTGGTTCCCCAGCACTTCATACTCCTGATTATTTTCAAGTGATTTTATTTTTAAGTTGCTTACCTTCATTATTTTGAATTTACCATTTTCGTTTACTTCTTTGTCTTCAATAACAAGTCCAGGAATACCTACAACTTTAGCTTTTCCAGTAAATTTTAATTCTTTTTCCTTATTTTTATTGATAAATTTAGAATCCCATTCTTTTTTTGAAGCTAGAATAAACGTTCCCCCACCAACTACACTTGCATGGATAATACCCTTCTTCTCATCCGTTTTTTGATTCTCCACTAATTCAAACTGAACCTTACCCTCATTAAATTTAAATAGCATAAGATCTAAGTTAAATTTTGTATGTAATGGAACTTGAATCTCAAAGACAGCTTCATCATCTAATGAATACAAGTCAAACTTTAATGGGGAAGAAACCTCTTTTACTATCGGATAGGGTGTTTCCCTAACCATAAATCTCATTGGTAGATCGCCATATCCTATCATTTTACCGGTTATGTTAAATTGATTTTGTGGAAAATTATACTCTTGTCTTTCCTTTCCATCTAAAATATTATTGCCGTTTTCATCTGGAACTAAAGGGTTTAAATTTAATTTAGTTTCAGAACCATCCATGATTCCATCCTGGTCAGTATCATGACTTAATGGGTTAGTTTTATACTAATTTACCTCTTCAAAATCACTTAAACCGTCATTATCAGTATCCTTCTCATATGAATTTGTACCAGCTTTATTTTCCTCGCCATTTGATAATTGATCTTGGTCAAAATCTTCATTTGGTTGTAATTCTAAATTGCTATAAGACGTTTCTTCTTGTGCGTAAGCTATCTTATCATTTAATGTTGTAAAGGTTGTCCCAACTAATATGGAACATAAGAAAACATTTACTAAGACTGGATACCTCTTCTTTGATCTCACAACTTAACCTCCATTTGATAATATTTCCAACAATAACATAATTTATTATTCTAAAGTTCTTTTGTCAACATTTCACTTTTTTATATTTTTTTACATAAATTTATTTTGCGAATATTGCACGGGCATGATAGAGTATAATTACTTTTCTTACATAAATTTACGGTGGTGAATTTTATGAGTAATTCGGACAAATTTTTGAGAAATTTAGGAATATTATTAGTGTTTCTTTGGGGGATAATGTTGTTGGTAATGTTTATTACAATGGAGGAAATGGAAATATTATTGCCCTTAGCGTATTTATTAGGCGGAGGAATTGCATTCCCTATATACTTTCTGTTACTAAAATTCACTTCAAAGTATAATTATTTAAAATTTATTGTCACTTTAGGTTACCTTTCGATCGTTGCATATTTCTTTTTTTTTCATGATTACAAATATTGATCTATTTATGTGTAAAAAAATTGCATTTTTGTTCGGGGTTTCGCGAAGGATAGAAGATAAGTTTTTCATTAAAACCAAGGTTGTGCTTGAAGCTTTACGAGAAGAACAAATCTCGAATGAGATCGCCGCTAAGTTATGAAATCAGCCCAAGATGGTTAGTCGGTGGAAGGCTGTATTCCTTGAGCCGCTTCGATAGTGTTAGCAATAGCTCGATCCTAACACAGGTGACTCATTCGAAACTACTGACTTAATAAAAAGCCAACCGCGAAATGCGATCAGCATATTGACTTGAACTTTAAACGCTTTTCCTTTTTTCTCTTGCCTTGAACATGTAGGCAATTCATTTTATGCGTACATGTTCATTCAGGATTTCGCTTCTTGGTCGAAAACGAAGTCCACAAATACCGGTGACCGTAGTATCCCGCTTTTCGTCCAGTTACGGAATTTCACGCGAGCTTTAATCACCGGCTGTAGAAAAACAAAATCATCTGTTTCTTTGGTAATAATCGTTCGCGTGACAGAATAAAAAGCCTTCCTGTATTCGGCAGAAGGTGGGAATTCGATCATACCTGCTGGCCGCGTCTGCCCCTTACCGTCGATCACCGACGTCAGCCAGCCAAATTCACCTTTCTATACAAAGCATTAGATTAGTCACTTTCAACTCCTCCCCATGAAAGAATCGAGAATTCTAGTCTAATATCCAAATTGGCTAACCGCTGAATAATCTCAGGTGAAAAGTCTAAATAAATTTGCGCAAAATCCGTCTGTATATAACAACGAATGCATAAATTGTTTAATTTAGATAGATTCCTGATAAAGCTTTCTGACGATGTTAAAACATCTAATAATCGTTTAAAAGAATTATTTGGTTCTTCACACTTCTCCATTTTAACTTCATAAAACCAAGCATCCTCTAAAATTTCTGTTCCGCCGGGTAAAATTTCACCTTTATTAGAGATATCAGTGGGCTGAACCTTTAAATTTTTAGTAATGTCATCAAAATCCAACTGATTACCCCTAATAATAAAAGTAATACTTCCTGATGAAATACTTCCAGTTGAGATACCCATCTCTTCCTCCATTATTATTTCGGTTTTCTAGTAAATGTTGATATCCCTGCTAGTAAAAATAATATCCCATGAATCAATGGGAGTTGTAGCACACCTGCAATGATCAAAAATTTGGCAGCCCGGCGCTCCTTAAATGGGTGCTTAAGCTGGAAGGTGCCGATGATCCCGATGATAGTAAGAATTAGGAAAAAGCAGTCCTCCTATAGCAAACATAGCTAAGACTTGAATCCCCGCCGTCTTGAACGTCAAAAAGATAAAGGAAAAAATCGAAAAATAAAAACAATGAAATTCCAATCCCAATTAGACCGGCAATAGTCCCTAAAACAAACTCAAGTTTTCTTTTCATATAGCATTCCTTTATTTTATTTTCATGATGGTTAAAAAGCAGATAGTGATACACCAAGACCATTGTATCAATGATTAAGAAAAAAATGTGGAGGGAATTACAGGGGGCATAATAATTCCCCCGCACTTGGCGAGGGATCGAGTAAAGGCATAGATGTAGTTTTATTGTTGTTTAACTGATGCAATTTTATCCAATGGTATCCACCAGAAATCCTCATCGTTTACAAGTTTCAGATGCCGGTTTGCTGCATCAACTTTCTGTACCCATCCCCACGCTGACTCGCAAATTCCAAGCTTCCCTTTCGTAGCTTTCCACCACTCGATGGTAACAGCTGCATCAAACTGGATGGACTCCTGAATCTGAAAAGCAAGCTCCCGCAACTCGTCTTCTTCAAGTATCGGCTGTGGAATCAGCTTTTCGTCCCCACGAAGTTCAAGGTATGTTTCTCTATGCTCCGGTAAAACAAAACGACTTGCTGCAAATAAATTGTCTATTTTACCCACGATCTCATCCCCTTCGCTCCCAAGCTTCAAGCAAAACGATGTTGTCGGGCTGGCTGCGGTCCCATTCTATATACTCCTGCTCTGCCAGAACACGCAGCACATCAAAAATCCCTGCAACGGATCGCCCGGTTTTGATGCACAACTCATCAATGGTGGGTAGCCGTTTACGGCCAGCTGAGAAGTTGCCGATGATACGCAAGACTTTCCGATCGATGTCAGACAGCATGACGGCTCACCACTGGCTGGACAGCCAGTATATTGTCTATAACGAAAATGCGTGGTGCCCGCTTGGTAAGACAGTAGGCTTTCAACAGACCGTTCCGGATTTTAAGTAGTCGAATCATTCGCTTACTTGTGTTTCCGTGGCGGTCAAGGTAAATGACTTCAACAAACTGCTCACTGATTAAGTACTTCTGCAATTCATGATTCATGTTCGTCACCTCGAATAGGAACGTTTGTTTGTATTATATGCGAACACGAGGGGAACGTGCAAACAAAAACCCATCTGCTTAGGAGATGGGTCTTATAAAAAATAAGGAACTTGCACAATCTTTACTAATCGGAAACAAACTCTTCAGATGATTTTTTTGTGTATATTAATATGCTTGTATTTTTTGATAAAACTTTATGTAGTTATTATGAGCGAGTTTTTGTCCATCTAAACAAATATTGTATGCTTTTTGGGCTTTATCGAAATAACTATATGCGTACTTCAAATCTTTAGTTTTAACGTATTCAAAAAATTGCGTATTAGCCTCATCATATAATTTAGCAGCTTGAAAATAATTAGATAACACATCGACCGTAGGTTGTATTGTTCCTTGTTTAATAAGTTCTTCCTCAAAAGCCTGTGACTCTTGAGCACTTTCGCTTAAACTTTTAACAATTGGCAAGAATTTCTCGTCAAGTAAATTGTTCGCTGCTGTATAATTATTAATTCGTATACCACTTTCAGCATGGTTCATATAATTAAAATAACTACTTAACATATCGCCTAATACAGTTAATTTTCTATAATGTTCCATGATTTTGGTATATGTTTTTAAATTTTCTATATCTTTCTTTGTTACATCTATAGTTTTATCCAATTGAGACTTGCTGTTAATCGTTATCACATTATTGTTATACCCGACAGTAGCCCCCAGTTGTTCTGCTACAAACCTGGTAGGCACATAGGTACGGTCTTGGTAATCTAATACCTTATATCCTGCAGGCAGGGGTTTAACCGTTCCGTTAATATTAAAAACGATATTTGATCTGTCATTAACTTGAAGCTTGGCAGAACCAGCGCTTGCTACTGAAAAGGTCAAAAGAATTGAAGTTGCCGCAAACAAACTAGCACTTTTTTTCATTGCTATCCTCCCTTGTCTGATTTCGGTAAATTTGAACTAATTGTTATAATAAGAGAATTAGCAAAGATTGTAAAAGGAGTTTAGAACTAGAACTATAAAAAGGACGCTATGATTTTTACAATCTGTTCTTGTGTATCTTAATATAATCCAATGTATCCACCTACAATAGCCAAAACACCCGTTAGGATCAGGATGACTGCCTTTTTATTCATCTTCAAAAAACTCCATGTTACACATTCCCTTTCAAATAAACCGTTTTGGTTGGACCGTCCCACTCTACGGATAAGCCAAGCACCGAGGCCAACTCCCTTGCCGGAGCGTATGCGGATCCGGAAATGATTTTTTTCTCATTCAAGTCTTTGCCGTTCACACGCAGATCCTTTGTAGCCGCAATCCATACTGGTTTTACTCCTACTGCTTCAGCAACAGCACGAACAGGGAGCATAGAAACTCCATCAATGAGGATGCCAGTCACAGCAAGCTTTTTACCATTAACAACGATGAATACCGGCATAGTATCCTCAGGCTTAACGGACTTTTGCAAGAACTGTGAATAATCGTCACGGAACTTGTCCATGTCGATGGCTGGACAGGCCTTCCACGAGTAACCTGGGTATTCCTGATGCCCGAGGATCTGCTTCATATTTGGTAAGAGGCTTTGTAGGTATTGCAGTAACCGGTAGTTGGCTTCCAGTTGAGCTGTCGTGGGCTTCTGATTCCTGAAGTCACCGATCATACATACCCCCAAAGCGTGCTTATTACTGTTTCCTACGTGATAGGAAATCAAATCAAGGTCAAGGGACCAATAAATTGTCCCGTCTTGATCAATAACAAACGGGTAGGCAATCCCCGGCCAGCCATTTGTAAACACATGGTAGTTGGCAAATGCCTGTGGCGAGCCAGTTTTCGTTAAGGAATGATGAATCGCTGCTGATAATCAAGCACAAGAAAAATAGCTAAGGCGGCCATCAGATGGTCCAAGCCGCCGAGCAAATATGTGATTGTGGCAATTGTTCCACCTGTAGCGACCGTTAACCAACCATCGTATTTCATGTTCATTCCTCCTAGACAAAATGAAAAAACCTCGCTAGGAACGAGGCGATCTATTAACAC
>DASQMK010000188.1:0-2994 GCA_035645575.1 Metabacillus sp. | reverse complement strand
TATATAAAATAAGCAGAAAAGAAAAATAGCTACATCAATATAAAGAAAAAGCACCGGCCAAAAGGCCGGTGCTTTCTGTGAATACAAATTAAAGGAAGGAGCCTAAACATAATATAAGCTCGAACCAATTTTTCCAACAATTGTTTTTGAAGCAATAAATTGCGGAACTCTATTTCTATTGGGACCATAACTTGAAAAACGGTAAAGATAAAGGTGGTCAAGTCTTGTTACTTGTGAAAGCAAGTAAGCAGATTCTGTAGCATATGGTTTACGGCGTTTATTTAAAGATTCGATTATTCCATCAGCTGTCTTTATACCAATACCGTGACCAAAGTATAAATCGTTTCCTAAATCTATGACATTCTCACCTTGCCATTGCGGTGTTTGGGGATTGAATTGAGGGTTAGCAAAGTATAAACAGTCTCCTGGGAGATAATCATTTCCCCTTCGAGTAAAAATCGGCAAATCATCATCAGACTGCCAGTCACGTAGATATAAACCTTGGAAAATACGATTGAATTGAGCTACATCAATCGAATCTAGTACAGCTTTATAAAAAATAATAACAATGCTAGTAGCACATTCAAATCCGTACTCTCTTCCGTTTTGAAATATATCTGAAATAGCAACTGACGGGTTTATCCCTCTTTTTAATTTAAATCCACCTTGCTCAGTTAAATGCCAGAATTGTTCATTACATCTTGCGGTTTCAAAGGTTGTGAATCTAGCTTTACTTGCTAATAATTGACGAGCAGCTTGAATGATAGCGTATCGTAGATGTAGAGAAAATTCAAAATGCTGAATGTTTAAATAGGAATAGCTCTCTTGATATCGGCTCATTTTGTCGATCATTTCATTTTTCTCTGACTCGAAACCGGAGGTTTTTAATGTATTTGCATCCACCACACGGTTACCAATAACAATCATGATGTCCCTCCTAATGAAATTGTCATATTGTATTGTATGGTGGTGCAGGCAGAGATATAAACAAAATAATGAATTCATATGCTTAAAATAAGATTTTCCTTAGAATAATGTAATGTCACCTGATTGTTTGATATTTTCAGGAACCTCTGTGTGTATGAAGTTCTCTGCCAAAATGTTTAAATTGTTTTGGAGTTCATCCCCTGTCATAGGTAATCCATGGCCGGTTATAGCTATTTCAGGATGAAGAGCCTCCATCTTTTTCACTGACTTTTCGGCAGCTTCCCAATCAAGAGTAAAGTACGCAGGAGGACCATGCATTTCCTGTTTTTGTGTCATAACATCGTAGAGAGATTCCTGTTCCACAGTTGTAATCGCGTCTCCGGCAATTAACACTCGATCACTTTCTCTAAATAGGGAAATATGACCAGGTGTATGACCAGGTGTGTGAATATAACGCCAATTTGGTAGACATGGAATGATTCCATCATCACTTAGTAATGTTAAGTGGGAGCTAATATCTATGCTATGTCTTGGAAATAACGGAGACATCTTTGCCACAAGACCCTCGGCTTTAGGATTTGGTGGTGGATAGTCACTTTTTCCTGTTAAGTATGGTTTCTCTAATGGATGAGCATAGACAGGAGTATCCCATTCTTTTAGCAACTCGTACAAGGCGCCAACATGATCGAAGTGTCCATGAGTTAGGACGATCCCTAAGGGTCTACAATTCTCTCCAAATTGTTTTTTAGCCTCTGCTATTATGACCTCATCTGAACCTGGCATCCCTGCATCAATTAAAACAAATTCGTTTGACTCCCTTGGATTACCAATAAAAACAATATTAACAATTTGATCACAAAAACAATAAACATCTGGTACAACAGATAAACCCATTCCACTTGTAACTGAAGTAAGGGGCATCTTCTCCACTTTAAAACCTCCATTTGATCCATTTTAATTTTAGTATTTCTTAAAATGGTGAGAGTATGACTTAGTCCCTAGATTTATAAGAAAGTCTCTATTCAAAAGAATTGTCTTATATAATAACTTTGAATAAAAACTATATAGGTTGATTGGACAAGCGAGCATCCTATGCTGCAATCAATCACTTCAATACTTATTTCTTTGAAAAAAGTTTCCTATAAGAAAAATTAAGATTTTCGCCATTGACTGGGATGAAAGTCAAGTTTTTCGATGAGTGCTCTTCTTTTATGCTTACTTTTTGACCAATAAACAAATCCTAATACTAAAGGGGCAAGAATAGTAACGTAGAGGAACGACCAATCTTTAAAAATAATAAAATCAATAAAATATCCAATAAATAATAACCCGCAAATGAAAAAATATAGAATAGACAGATGGAGATCCCCTCTTTTTGGACCTGTTTTCATTCTGATCCTCCTCAGGTTTTCTTGATAACTTGTATTATTCCATTGTTCGTTCATTTCTACCCCTAGTTATTGAGAAATATAAGAATTGGAATTTATATAAAATATGTTGATACAGTTAACCTAATACGAATGAATTTTTCTTGTTGTCTAGGAAGTATAAAATTCTTAAATTCTTGTACCGTGGATTAGCGCGCGGCCTCCAGCTCCAGCGCCTAGCCCCTCGAGGTCATAAGACGTAAATGAATTGAAGACAAAGAACGTCTTCTATTCATTTACGTCTTATGCTTTTCGAGGCTGTTCAAGGAGCTTGCGCTTTTGTGCTTGTTTGCATAAGCTTACTTATTGACAGTAAGACAGAATCGTTTTATAGTTAAACACGTTAATAGTTAAATGATTTAATTACTTTTGGAGGTCCGTTTTTAATGAAAGAAAAACTGATAGAAGATTTAATAAATCGTTATGTTGATGTGAGTTTTGCAGTAACGAAAAAAGCAGAGAATCTTATCAAAGATAGCATAGGCGACACGATTACAAATGACCAGCATTATACACTTCGTTATATACATAAAGCAGGAACGTGCACATCTACAGAGCTTGCTGATGTGTTTGACGTAAAGAAGAGTGCTATTACCGCAATTGTTAATCGTCTAGCAGAAAAAGAGTTAATTAAGAGAAC
>DASQMK010000187.1:0-1565 GCA_035645575.1 Metabacillus sp. | reverse complement strand
CTACCACGCAGAAACTATTGAAAATGTGGAAAAAAAGAAAAAAATTTAGAAAATTAGACGTTAAAAAGAGTACTATTATGGTTCTAGTATATAAAGACGCTTCATTACAGAATATTTACTTGCAAAACGGTATATTACTTTTTCACCATTACCTTGTATATGTCTCAATTTATTCCACTTCTATCGAGATCGAGTATGGTTAACTTTTGAAGAATAGAGAATAAAGTAATGGATATAATCCACAATAAAAACAGTGCAATTGATATCAAACATTTTATTTATGGCTCTTTCTGTAAACTTTGTTGCTATATACAGCGGGATTAAAAACATTAAAAAACAATAATCTTTTAGAAAACAGCCCATTTAATAAATAGAAAGGGTCAACCGCAAAGCAGCATTGATATATTGTTTGAAAAGAGGGGATGTTTTTGGATTTACACTTCATATGGAAAGCTATTGTAGTCGTCGTTGGAGGAGTCCTTATTTTGCGGTTAGCTGGAAGAAAATCAATTTCACAGCTTACGGTTGCTCAGACTGTCATGATGATAGCTGTTGGGTCATTGATTATTCAACCTGTTGGCGACAGGAACATTTGGATTACAATGGTGATTACATTTCTAATGGTGAGCACACTTCTCTTTATTGAGTATATCGTTTTGAAATGGAATGCTCTTGAGACTTTTATTTATGGAAAATCACTTATAGTAGTCGAAAACGGCCAAGTTAATGAAAGCAATTTGAAAAAGCTGAGGTTAACGGTTGATATGCTTGAAGTAAGAATGAGACAACAAAACATCCAGCATTTTACTGATTTACAATGGGCTACAATAGAACCGAACGGTCAGTTAGGATATATGTTAAAGTCTGATAAACAATACGCTACTAAAGAGGATATTCAGATGCTGAAATCGCTGATTGAATCAAATCAATCTAATCCTCCGAATGGAACATCAACAACTCAAGAAATTGTGTCAGATAACATTTTTACTGAGGTTAAAAACAGAAAGCATATAGAAAAACCTAAAGAGAATCTTGATTAATAGAAATGATAAATGATTTCAACTAGGGCATGATAATTTACGTTCTTTGAAAAAGGATATTCTTCAGGAGAATTCTTGTTTCGACAACGTCTTTCCTCTTGGAGATAACAGGAAAATGGAATCTTTGTTTTCCTGTTATCTCAATTGTCTACGTTTAAAAAGTATAATATTTTATAGATTACCGCCGGATAAATTAACCCTTCTCAACATTACTTATTTATGATAGGGTTCCCCACTATTAAAACTAGACTTCATCCTCGACATCTACGCATTGTTGAATAAATATAAATTGTACACTCCAACAAACATGCACCGTTAGATAATAAGAAAAATGCCTTGCCCCTTATTGAAGCAAAGCACCTATAGTTTAAGTGAATTTGTTCACAATTTAAGCTTTTTAAGCCCTTTTAATTTAAAGATACTTTCCTTCCAATCCAACTGAGCTTGTTCTGCTGGAGGTGTTTCAAAGCGAATCACTTCACTATTTGAACTCTTTTGTTTCCCAGATTCAAAATAACTTTGAAA
>DASQMK010000186.1:0-4234 GCA_035645575.1 Metabacillus sp. | reverse complement strand
CCTATAGATCGTATAGTTCGTTATATTGGGATTATTAAATTGAAGGTTAATATAGAGGAAAAAGGAAAGAGGTGGACTTTAAGGATTTGACCCTCACTTCATCCATCCTCTCTACCTAAGGATATTACTTCTTATAATATTCTTTTAATGTTTTCATCCAATCTTCTTCAAATGCATCTGACTGACCCCAACCTTCCACAGTGTCAGCTAAATTCACCATATTAATTGGCTCATTTGATTGAAGTAAGGCGTCTTGAGAAATAAGTGAAGCTTCAAGATTATAACTACCAGGTGTTTTTTCACCCGCAAGCTTTTTCGCTAGTATTCTCATATCAACTGCTCCGATAAGCTTCGGATCAACAGCAGCTGTGTATTTCCATGAACTCGCTTCATTTTGCATTTCTTGCAGATCTGCATTGGAAACATCGATCCCATAGATTTTAATCTCATCTCTTCCAGCTTCTTTGATCGCACGTGCAGCACCGATTGCAAAGGCATCCCATGTTGCAAAAATAGCATCTATCTCACCTTTTGGATGCTTGTTAAGCATAGAAGCGACAGCGTTTTGAGTTTGAACAGATGTATCTGCAGATGCAATCCCAAAGCGCTCTACCTCTTTAATTTTCGGATTTTTTGCTAGAACATCTTGATAAACAGCGTTTCTTCTTACCATTGGCGGGAATCCGTCAACCCAAAGGTATACGATATTCGCTTCACCATTTGTATCCTTTACTAATTGATCTAATGCTAATGTTGCAAGTGCTTCATCATCTTGAGATGTTAATGTCACACCATTAATTTGTGATAACCCTTCAATTGAATCAAACGTCACAACACTTTTCCCTGCATCAACTAACTTTTGAACCGCGTTAATTGTTGCTTCGTCATCTCCATGAGAAATAATAAATCCATCATAATCCTCTTCAAGCCCTTGTGCGATAGCATCATGGAATTTCGCTGTGTCACCATTTGCAGTGAACACATCAACTTGGAAACCTAAAGCTTCTCCTTCTTCTTTCGCTCCTGCTAAAAATTGAGCTGTATGATCATCTCCACCAATTTTGCGGATTACTTTAATTTTTGCACCTTCTCCATCTTTAAATCTTTCTGGTACATTATCTAGTGATACTTCAGGATTACCTTTTGCTTTCGTAGATTCATTCGTTCCACCATTATTTGACGAACATCCTGAGATAAACACAGTTAATATCAATGTCAAAATAAAAAATGTGTTAAAAAGTTTCTTTTTCATTGTTGCATTTCTCCCCTCTTTTTTTATGCGATTTACTCATGCCAGCACCCGTTTTCTCTGTTTTTTAGGTCTTGGACAACAAAAAAACCTCTCTTAAGACAGAGAGGTTTCACCACAATAATAGGAGTCTCCTCTCTTATCTTTCAAAGCCATACAGCTTTGCAGGAATTAGCACCAATTCTATTAAAATAGAACGGTTGCCGGGCATCATCGGGCCAGTCCCTCTGCCACTCTTGATAAGAGATGTTTTATGCGATTAAGTAAAATAACAATACATATACTTTAATCTGGTATAGAATGAATGTCAACTATTTTTTGAATATTTATACTTTCGTAATTAATTGTATATTTAGAAAAGAGTGCTTATAAAGCTTATGTAGGCAAGCAGCTATGCCTGCCTATTAATCATTATTTTCTCTTTTGTGCTTTCATTTTGTTGTTCTCTAACTCTGCTGCATATTCTTCTTGAGATTTACCTTGCTTTTGACTCTCAGATTCAATTTTTCTAAATTTATTATCGTTTCTATTTGGCATACTCTCACCTCCTACCAGACTTCGTTATTTTGTACTATACTAAAAGTGTTATACACTAACATTTAACCATTTAATTGGCTCATTCCACAAAATACTGTTGTTTCTTAACTAATTTCGAATTCAAAGGACAAAAACTACTTTGGTTGATTAGAGCGGAAGGTGCGAGACTCCTATTAGAAATGCGGAAGCGCCTTGATCAGCCCCGACAAGCATAAGATGATTTAGAATAGAAGGCGTTCTTTGCCTTCAATTCTAAATTGGCTTATGACCTCGAGGGGCTAGGCGCTGGAGCAAGACAAGGGAGTAGCGGGACAGGTGAGATCCCACAAGCGCTTTGGCCGAGGAAGCTCACCGCCCGCACCACGGAAAGCGAGCATCCTGGAGCGGAAATCAACTACCTTTATACTTATTACTTTAACAACAAAGTTTGTACCAACAGCCTTTTATTAATAATTCTTGAATACGGATTGCTTCATGATGCAAATATATATACTATTACAAATAAATAACCCAAGTAAATTAACCTTTTTATCATCTATTGGTATAATGAATGGTAGAGTTTATTCTTACATACAAAAGAAAGGTTTGATCTGATTTGGAACAAAATTCCTCAAACTTTATTAAAAGCATTATTAAAGAGGATCTTGAGACAGGAAAACGAGACTACGTGTACACTCGCTTTCCGCCGGAACCAAATGGGTACCTCCATATTGGTCATGCAAAATCCATTGTGATTAACTTTGGTCTAGCAGATGAATTTAATGGGAAAACAAATTTACGATTTGATGATACAAATCCATTAAAAGAAGATACAGAGTTCGTTGAATCCATTAAAGAAGATGTAGCTTGGCTTGGCTACGAATGGGACGGATTATTCTTTGCTTCCGATTATTTTGAAGAAATGTACAATCGTGCTGTTCTCCTCATAAAAAAGGGAAAGGCTTATGTGGATGATTTAACAGCAGACGAAATTAGAGAATATCGCGGAACCTTGACTGAGCCTGGTAAGGAGAGTCCATACCGTAAACGATCTATCGAGGAAAACCTGGACCTATTTGAGCGCATGCGCAATGGTGAATTCGGTAATGGTGATAAAGTTCTTCGTGCAAAAATTGATATGTCATCACCAAACATTAATTTACGTGACCCTGTCATCTACCGAGTATCACATGCTTCTCATCATAATACAGGAGATAAATGGTGCATCTACCCAATGTATGCTTTTGCTCATCCATTAGAGGATGCCATTGAAGGAATTACACATTCTTTATGTACAACAGAGTTCGAAGACCAACGTCCATTATACAACTGGGTCATTGAAGAATGTGAAATGGAACATAAGCCTCAACAAATTGAATTTGGTCGCTTAGGTATCACAAACACGGTGATGAGTAAACGTAAATTAAAACAGCTGGTTGAAGAAAACTATGTCGATGGCTGGGATGATCCTCGTATGCCAACGATTTCCGGACTACGCAGAAAAGGGTATACCCCAAAAGCCATTCGTGAGTTTGTAAAGGAGACAGGTGTTTCAAAAGGCTTTGCTACTGTTGATGAAGCGATGCTTGAACATTTTGTACGTGAAGACTTAAAACTTCAAGCTCCTCGAACAATGGGAATCTTAAAGCCTTTAAAAGTGGTCATTACAAACTATCCGGAAGATCAAGTTGAAATGCTTGATGCAGAGATTAACCCTGAAGTTCCAGAGATGGGGACACGACAAATTCCTTTCTCACGTGAAATTTATATTGAGCAAGAGGACTTCATGGAAAATCCACCTAAGAAATACTTCCGTCTGTTCCCTGGAAATGAAGTGCGTTTAAAGCATGCCTATTTCATTAAATGCGAAGATGTGATTAAAGATGAAAATGGCAATGTTATTGAGATTCATTGTACCTACGACCCTGAAACAAAAAGTGGAACGGGCTTTACAGGTCGTAAAGTAAAAGGAACTATTCACTGGGTTGATGCAAAACATGCACTTCCAGCAGAATTTCGTTTATACGAGCCACTGATTCTTGATAAACAAGAAAATGAAGAAGCTGGGGATGAAGAAGAAACTTCTGAAGAAAAAACATTCCTAGATTATGTAAACGAAAACTCACTTGAAGTTTTACAAGGATTTATAGAACCGAACATGAAAGATATTAAACCACAAGATAAATTCCAATTTTTCCGCCATGGTTACTTTAATGTTGATCCAAAGCATACCACAGAGGAAAAAGCCGTATTTAATCGAATTGTATCACTTAAAAGTTCATTTAAGTTAAAATAAAGAACAAAAGCGCAAGCGCCTTGATTAGCCTCGGGCAAATAAGATGATTTAGAATAGAAGGCGTCCTTTGCCTTCAATTCTATATTAGCTTATGACCTCGAGGGGCTAGGCGCTGGAGCTGGATGTCGAAGTAGTTATCCACAGTTCAAGCATTTTATAATTTCCTAAGCAAG
>DASQMK010000185.1:0-12822 GCA_035645575.1 Metabacillus sp. | reverse complement strand
AACAGCGGTCGAATTCCACCTAGTTGCAATTCCACAGTCACATTCACCTCAATTCTTTAGCTGATGAATTTAAAAAAACAGCTGAGGATCAGGAAGCCCTCATGCTGTTTTTCATTACTATATACTAAAAGTCCGTATCCTTATTTGCTCGTTGAGTAAGCTGGAATATAAAGGATTTGCCCTTCATAAACATCTTGATCTGCATGAAAATCATTTACTCGAACAATTTGCTGAATCGAAATGTCGTATCTTTCACTAATAGAATTAAGCGTGTCACCCTGTTGAACAATGCACATTTTTAAACGTGAGAAGTCTTCTTCGTCATCCCTTGCAAATAAGCTTGTTAAATAGTGTGCATCTTTCGGATCTTTTTCATCTCTCTCATCAAGTTCTTCAATCTCCTCAACTTCCTCAGTCTCTTCAGCTTCTGATTTTGAAAAAAAGGAATATTGTACTTCTTGTGGCTCTGCATTTTGTTCTTCTCTTCTTACTTCCACAGTAAATGGATCATAAAGATCCTCTTCTTGCTCTTCCTGTTTAATTGACTCATCAATTACTTCCTGTTCTTCTACTTCTACTTCTACTTCTTCCTCTTCTTCAACATTTGATGTATGATCATTCGAAGGTAATTCATTTATGTTATCTACTTCACGACTTTCAACTACTTCTTTTTGAATGGATATAGATGGTGGTGATAATTTGTCCACATCCGAATCATCTATTTCATTCACATCATAGAATGAAGAAAATGGAGATACTGGTGTTCTTTCCGCTTTGACACTTGTTTCTTCAGTATCTAGTTCTGAAGAGTTCTCACTTTCTCTGTACAATGGTTCAACTGCTTCTTCTCTTACAGCTTCTACCTCTTCATTTTGGGCTTTCTCACCATCGGTAATGCCACTAATCGATAAATCTGCAATTAATTTCAAACATTTGAGCTCGGGAAGTTCATAATCAAATGACTCGATTGAAACATATACATCATCTAATTGTTGAATGCGATTCCTCGGAATTGTAATATCAACTGGAAAGCGATGGGTCAACACGCTAACACCATCTTCTCTGGTTTCAACCTCATTTACATACCGCACGTTTGCATATTCAAAGGAATCACCTTCACTACCATCTTGATCTATTTTGTATTCACCAGTCAGCTGTAGTGCTCCACGAATTGAAATGTACTGATCATGTTCATGAATTGAAATATCAGGATCTAAAGAAATAGATAGAAGTTCCGATACTTCCTGTCCTTTTTGAAACCAAACAGATTCTTCTACTGAAAAACGTAGTTGCTGTTCCTGTGACAAAAAAATTCCTCCTTTCAATTAGCCTAGTAAAATAACTATGACATTACAGATGTATGTCTGAAAGAAGAAAAATATGATTTAATTTTGCTTAAACCTTTAAATACAAAAAAGATCCACCACCATCAGTGATGAATCTTTTTTGTTATTTTAATAAAGAAAATGCCTTTCTAGCCGCTTCGATTGTTCGATCCAGATCCTCTTCCGTGTGAGCTGTAGAAAGGAACAACCCTTCAAATTGTGATGGCGGAAGGAATACTCCCTCATTTGCCATTGTGCGATAGTAACTGGCAAAATACTCAAGATTTGAAGTTTTTGCTTTTTCATAATTTGTAACGTCTTCATTTGTAAAGAAAAAGCCGATCATTGATCCAGCACGATTGATCGTGTGCGGAATCTCGTATTCCTTCGCTGCTCTGGATAAACCTTCTTCTAGTCGGTCTGCTTTACGTTGAAATTCTTTATACGATTCTCTTGTTAGTTGCTTTAATGTTTCATAGCCCGCTGTCATGGCTAATGGATTTCCTGATAGTGTTCCAGCTTGATAAATTGGACCACTTGGCGCAATTTGCTGCATAATTTCAGCTTTTCCACCATAAGCCCCAACAGGAAGGCCTCCACCAATCACTTTGCCTAAGCAAGTTAAATCAGGAGTCACACCATAATAGTCCTGTGCACAGCCATAGTCTACACGGAAACCTGTCATTACTTCGTCAAAAATCAATAGGGATCCATATTGTTCTGTAATTGAACGTAGCCCTTCTAGAAAACCTGGTTGAGGAGGGACAACCCCCATGTTACCAGCTACTGGTTCTACAATAACTCCTGCAATATCTTCTCCAAATTGCTCAAACGCGTATTGGATACTTTCTAAATCATTATATGGGACAGTAATTGTGTTTTTCGCAATTCCCTCTGGAACACCCGGGCTATCAGGCAAACCTAGAGTCGCTACACCAGAGCCTGCTTTAATTAATAAAGAATCACCATGTCCATGATAGCATCCTTCAAATTTCACAATTTTATTGCGACCAGTATAGCCTCTTGCTAAACGCAGTGCACTCATAGTAGACTCTGTCCCTGAACTAACCATTCGAACAACTTCAATTGAAGGGACACGGTCAATGACAAGCTTTGCCAGTTCATTTTCAATTAACGTAGGTGCTCCAAAGCTTGTACCAGATTCAACAACCTTTTTGATAGCTTCTACGACTGTATCATTTGAATGACCATGAATAAGTGGTCCCCATGATAAAACATAATCGATATACTCATTTCCATCTATATCATAAATTTTTGAGCCTTTCCCGCGTTCCATGAAAATCGGATTCATACCAACAGATTTAAACGCTCTAACAGGACTATTTACTCCACCTGGCATTAAACTTAGAGCTTCTTTAAATGCTGATTCACTTTTTTGATAACTATTCATTGAACCATTCCCCCTTTTAAGAAATGTCCCAAGCGCCTTGGTCAGCCTCGGGCAAATAAGACGATTTAGATTAGAAGGCGTTTTTTGCATTCAAATCTAAATTGGCTTATGACCTTGAGGGGCTAGACGCTGTTGTTGGACACTAACACTATGTACTAAATCTATGCATTCTCACTAAACGTTAAAGAATGTTTAGTTTTCTTCTTTAAGCCAACGAGCAACATCTTTCGCAAAATAGGTAATCATTAAATCTACACCTGCACGCTTCATGCCGACTAGCATTTCTGTTACGAGTGCTTTTTCATCTACCCAACCATTTTGAGCTGCTGCTTTAATCATTGAATATTCTCCACTTACATTATAAGCAACAATAGGTACATTAAATTGATTTTTCACATCACGAATAATATCGAGATAAGCAAGCGCCGGCTTCACAATTAAGAAATCAGCCCCTTCTTCCAGATCTGATTGCGCCTCTCTTAATGCCTCATCTCGGTTAGCCGGGTCCATTTGATATGTCTTACGATCACCAAACTGTGGTGAACTATGGGCAGCATCTCTGAATGGACCATAGAATGCACTTGCATATTTTACTGCATAAGACATAATCGGAATGTGTTCAAAGCCTGCTTCATCTAATCCATGTCTTATTGCTGCTACAAAGCCATCCATCATGTTCGAAGGAGCAATAATATCAGCTCCTGCTTTTGCTTGACTAATTGCTGTTCGAGCAAGTAAATCTAGTGTTGGATCATTTAACACTTTTCCATTTTCAACAATACCACAATGTCCATGATCAGTGTATTGACATAAGCATGTATCTGCCACAACAACTAAATCTGGAAATACTTCCTTCACTTGTCTTGTTGCTCTTTGTACAATTCCTTGATCATGATATGCCTGTGTTCCTACTTCATCCTTGTGATCAGGTACCCCGAATAAAATAATGGACTTAATGCCTAGCGAAACGATCTCTTCAATCTCTTGATTTAAAAGATCTAATGATAAATGAAACACACCTGGCATAGAAGGAACTTCTTTTCTCTTATTTTCGCCTTCTACAACAAAGATCGGGTATATAAAATCCTCCGCACGAAGATGTGTTTCTCTTAGCATTGCTCTTAAATTGTCACTGCTGCGTAATCTTCTATGTCTTGTAAATTGAATATTCATTGAATACCCTCCTTGGTTTCTCCTAACTCAATCATAATCTTTACCATATCCTCTACTGTATAAGAATCTGGCATTGCTCCAGTAAATCCATACTCCATTAGCGTTTTATTTGTAATAGGACCAATACAAATAAAGGTTACCTTTTTTAGTTTTTCGAGCAATTCCTTTTGATAAAGAACCTTCATAAAACTATCGACAGTTGAAGAACTTGTAAATGTGATAAAATCTATTTCATTCCGTTCAATATATGACTTTAGTTTACTAGCTTCTGTATGGTTATGTACGGTTTCATAAACAACTAAATCTTTCACTTCAAAACCATGTGTCGTTAATTCTTCAATTAATGTTGGTCTTGAAAGATTGCCACGTATGACAAGGATTTTTGAATGTCGGTCAAGCTTTTCTTTCATTTCTTCTGCTAGCTTTTCCGCAACAAATTCTTCAGGAATGACAGAAACTGTTAAATGAAGCTTTTCCATTTGTTTACTCGTTTTTCTGCCAACAGAAGCGGCAATCATATGTTGTAAATCGGTATAAGGTACATTCCACTTATCAAGATACTCTTTGAAAAAAATAACCCCATTGACACTCGTAAAGACAATACAATCAAACTCTTTCAAATGAAAAAGTGTTTGTTTTATCATTTCTTCATTTGACTTATTGATTTTCATTTCAAGCAGCGGGGTAGATATAGCAACCCCGCCAGCTTCCTCGATCTTTTGAATAAATTCTTCAACCTGAGTTTTCGCTCGGGTAATTAAAACCTTCTTTCCTTGCAAAGGAAGAAAATGATCCATTATTGATCAAGCTCCTCTTTTACTCGATCAATCAAGGCTTTGGCACCCTGATTTGTAAGTAATTCAGCTACTTTTTCCCCTATCACTTTAGGATCCTTGCCTGACATCTGCTCTTTATACACCTCTTTACCATCTGGAGAGGCAATTAATCCTGTAAATGAAACTTCTTCAAGATCATTCACCGTTGCAAATCCAGCGATAGGAACTTGACAGCCACCTTCCATCTTAGTTAAAAAGGTTCTTTCTGCTGTTACAGCTAATTTGGTTGATAGATCGGTAAATTCAGCTAATAATTCTAGTAACTCATGATCATTTTCACGACATTCAATAGCTAAAGCACCTTGTCCAACTGCTGGCAAACAAACCTCTGGCTCTAAAAATTCTGTTACAACCTCTTTACTCCATCCCATTCTTGATAACCCCGCCGCAGCTAAGATAATCGCATCATAATCTTCTGTTTTTAGCTTTTCAAGTCTAGTATCAATATTTCCTCTAATCCACTTAATTTCTAGATCAGGTCGATCAATTAATAATTGAGCACTTCTTCTCAAGCTACTAGTTCCAACAATAGCTCCACTTGGTAATTCAGAAAGTTTTTTATGATCTTTTGAAATAAGCACGTCTCTATGATCTTCACGCTCTGGAACACAGCCAATCGTTAAACCTTCCGGAAGGATTCCTGGCATATCTTTCATACTATGAACAGCCATATCAATGTCCCCATCTAACATAGCTTGTTCAATTTCTTTCACGAACAGCCCTTTTCCACCAACCTTTGATAATGTAACATCCAAGATTTTATCACCTTTTGTGACAATTTCTTTGATTTCAAATTCAAATGGTAAGCCAAAAGATTTTAATTGATTAATTACCCAGTTCGTCTGAGTTAAAGCCAATTTACTTCGTCTAGATCCAACTACTATTTTTCGCATATTTTCCTCCTACTAATTGAAAAAGCGGTGTCAAGAATCCCAAAAATGAAATCTTGATAAACTGCCAAATAAGAAAAAGTTTATTAATAACACTAGGAAAGACGCTACATTTAGTAAGGCAACTGATTTACCTTGTAACTCCTTTACAATTCGCATATACAAATAGATACCATATGTGAAAATTACCATAAAAGAACCTAGCACCTTTGCATCATACCAATGGAAATTTTGAACTTTAATATAAGCCCAAATGATGCCTAGTATCAGACTTAATAACAGCATTGGTACTCCAATGACATTTAATACATATGACATATGATCAAGTTTTGAAAGATCCTCAATTCTAAGAAGGCGCTTCCCCCATTTTTTCTTCTTCAATAAATTATATTGAATGATATAAAGAATGGAAAAAACAAAAGACAAGGAAAAAGCACCATAGGATAAAATCGCCATTGTGATATGAATTAAGAGTAATTCCGATACAAGCTGACTTGAAACTGCGGCTGATTCATATTGAGTTGGTGCAAATGTATGTAAAGCCATCATGATAAACCCTATCACATTCGTAAAGAATATGATAAACTCCGCTTTTAAGAAACGATTTAACACAACTGACAATGTAACCAGTACCCACGTATAGAAATACAGTCCCTCAAAAACATTCAATACAGGGAATCTCCCTGTTTCAAACATACGCACAAATAAAAAAATTGTTTGTAATAGCCAAACAATAGAAAGCAACCAGAAGGCAGCTTGTTTCGCCTTCCGGTTGTTATTTAAAAAATCTATAAAATATAAAAGTACACATACTGCATAAAGAATAATCGTTACTTCATTAATTCTACTTAAGCTCATTTCCATAAAAGAAAAGTCCTCTCACTTACGATTGAAGTGAAGCACGATAAATCTGTTGGTTTGCACCAACCTCATGACTATCTGATTTATCTATTTTCATTTGCTCTTCAACAGCATCTTCAATATTAAAGATTTTCATAAATAAATCTAATGATTCCTGAGCATTTGCTTCTCCAGAAAGCTCTTTTACTTTTACTATTGGATCTCTAAGTAACTGATTAATAATACTTTTTGTATGCTTGCTAAGTAACTTTCTTTCACGATCAGTTAAATTAGGCATTTTCCGTTCAATGCTTTCCATTGTTTCAGCTTGAATTGCTAAAGCTTTTTGGCGCAGAGCAGAAATAACCGGTACAACTCCAAGCGTATTAATCCATTGTTTAAATTGAACAATTTCTTCCTCAATCATGAGTTCAATTTTTTCTGCAGCGATCTTTCTTTCCTGTAAATTGGCTTCAACAATCCCTTGCAAATCATCAATATCATATAAAAATACGCTATCCAGCTCAGCAAGCTTTGGATCTAAATCACGAGGTACAGCAATATCCACCATAAATAATGGTCGCCCTTTTCTCATTTTCTCAACATGTGTCATCATGTCCTTTGTAATAACAAAATCTTTTGCACCTGTTGAGCTAATAAGGATATCTGCTTCAATAAGACCACACTGAAGTTCATGAATGTCCTTTGCTATTCCATCGAAGCGACTTGCTAGCTTCTCTGCCTTTTGTAAAGTCCTATTCATAACCGTGACTTTCCCAACGCCACTGCCATGTAGATTTTGGACTGCTAGCTCTCCCATTTTTCCGGCACCTAATATAAGAACATGTTTTGAATGAAGATCACCAAAAATTTTCTTTGCTAGCTCTACTGCAGCATAACTAACTGACACTGCATTCGCACCAATTTCCGTTTCTGAGTGGGAACGCTTCGCTAAAGTAATTACTTGCTTAAATAACTGATTGAAAACCGTTCCAATTGTATGGTTTTCTTGTGCTTGTAAAAAGCTTGAACGAACCTGACCGAGAATTTGAGTTTCTCCCAGGATCATAGAATCTAAACCACAAGCAACTTTACATAAATGTTCAACTGCGCCGTCTTGCTTAAAAATTGTTAGATAAGGTGAAATGTTCTCTTTTTCTAATCCAAACCAATCTGCTAAAAAGGCTTTTATATAATAACGACCTGTATGAAGCTGATCTACGACAGCATAAATCTCAGTTCGATTGCATGTCGATACGATCACATTTTCAAGGATACTCTTTTGTTCTTTTAACTGTTTCATCGCATCAGTAAGCTCATGAGGTTGAAACGAGAGCTTCTCGCGAATTTCAACAGGGGCTGTTTTATAATTTAAGCCGACAACAAGTATATGCATTTTCTTATACACCCCCATGTACAAGGATCTCTACTTATTAGTATATCACTCTTCATTTTAATTCCCTTTAAAAAATGTGAACAGTCTTTGAAACTGTATGTTATGATAAATAATGTTTCTTAGATTAGACTGTTGTTACTTGTCTGTGTAATTTTTCACAATTTGCACTTACAGACTATGGTACGATTCTCATACTATTCACTCTGTACAATATCAAATATTTAGCTGTGAATCAAGTTATTGGTTTAGATAAGCTGACAATATTCGCTATCATCTAAACTATTTATCATCATTTTTTGACAAGAGGTGGACAATGAAAAAAATCAAATTATTACCTGCTATCATATTGTTAGGTATTGGCATTTTTTATTCTCTCCAGAAATTAAATATTCATTTATTTGAAGGACAAAATAGTTGGGAATTTTTATTAATTTTACTTGGAATGGCATTTTTAATAAGCGGTCATTTTGAACAAGATGCAACAGCTATTTTACCTGGGGTTATTCTTGCAGGAGTTGGGGGTCATTTTTTCTTTCAAGATAAATTCCCATCATGGCCAGATCACTCCGCTTCATTTTTATTGATAATTTCGATCGGCCTTATTTTCACAGCTTTAAAAACTAAAGCAGGATATTCACAAGGTGTAATCCTATTAGCGATCGGTTTATTCTTGCACTTTTTCCCTTCTATAATGCTGTCTCTCTCTATTGTTGAAAACGGGGTAAACCGAATTGAAACATATTGGCCATTTCTATTTGTCCTCATAGGTGGCTTTTTACTAATCGCTAGGCGAAAATAAAGAAAACTTGCCGATTGGCCAGCCTGTAAAGGCAAAGCGTGATGCCTAGTTGCCCTTATACTTCAAACTTAAAATTGGCTATTACGTCGAATAATCTTCCACGCTGACAATTTATACTTTCTTAACAAAATAAGAGACTCTGGTCTATAGGCCAGAGTCTCTTTGTATTAGTAAGAAGTATATTCCTCAATTAATTTCCATGCTTCGTCTTTTCCTAACCCTGTTTCAGATGAGAAAACAACAAATGCATCGCCTTTTTCCATATTTAAAGCGTCTTTTATAACCTTTGCGTGCTTTTGCCATTTCCCTTTTGGAATTTTATCAGCTTTCGTTCCAACAATAATGGCTGGAATTTCGTAATGCTTTAAAAAGTCATACATCAGGATATCATCATTTGTTGGTGGATGGCGAAGATCAATTAATAAAATAACGGCTCGAAGCTGCTCACGGGTAGTTATATATGTTTCAATCATCTTTCCCCAAGCTTCTCGCTCTTTTTTACTAACCTTCGCATATCCATAACCAGGTACATCTACAAAATGTAATATTTCATTAATAATGTAAAAGTTTAATGTTTGAGTTTTTCCCGGTTTTGATGAAATTCTAGCTAACGCTTTTCTACCTAGCATTTTATTAATAAAGGAAGACTTCCCAACATTTGAGCGGCCTGCTAACGCAACCTCAGGTAAATCCCCTTCTGGATATTGATTTGGCTTAACAGCACTAATTACGATTTCTGAACTTGTAACTTTCATTCTTTCTCCTCTGTTAACGCATGTTTTAACACTTCATCTAAATGTGATACAAGGACAAAAGTCAATTCTTTCCGAACGCTTTCAGGAATATCATCTAGATCCTTTTCATTATCCTTCGGTGCGATAATTTTAGTTAATCCTGCTCGGTGTGCACTAAGTGTTTTTTCCTTTAATCCACCTATCGGTAACACTCGACCACGTAAGGTAATCTCACCGGTCATTCCAACTTCTTTTCGAACAGCTCTACCAGTTAATGCTGAAATCAAAGCTGTTGCCATTGTAATACCTGCTGAAGGGCCATCTTTCGGTACAGCGCCTTCTGGTACATGGATATGGATGTCGTTCTTCTCATGAAAATCAAGGTCGATATGAAGCTCCTTAGCACGGGAACGAATATAACTAAATGCAGCCTGAGAAGATTCCTTCATCACATCTCCAAGCTTACCTGTAAGAATGAGTTTCCCTTTACCAGGTGTGACAGACACTTCTATTGAAAGTGTGTCACCGCCTACAGTTGTGTATGCTAATCCAGTTGCAACTCCAACTTGGTTCTCTAATTCCGCTTGTCCGTATCTAAAACGTTTTTTCCCAAGAAAATCTTCAATATTTTTATCAGTAATGATGATTTTCTTGCGTTCCTGTTTGACAATCATTTTAGCTACTTTGCGGCAAACTCCTGCTAATTGACGTTCTAAGCCACGTACTCCAGCTTCTCTTGTGTAATAACGAATAATGCTTTGAATCGCATCATCACGTATTTGCAGATGTGATTTTTTCAGACCATGTTCCTTTAATTGCTTTGGTAGTAGATGATCCTTCGCAATATGAACCTTTTCAAGCTCAGTATAGCCAGCAATATTGATAATTTCCATACGGTCTCGAAGCGGACCTGGAATTGTAGCAAGGTTATTTGCTGTTGCAATGAACATAACTTTAGATAAATCATAGGTTTCTTCAATATAATGATCACTAAAATTATGATTTTGCTCTGGATCTAATACCTCAAGTAAAGCAGAAGAAGGATCTCCTCTAAAATCACTGGACATTTTGTCAATTTCATCTAACAAGAAAACAGGGTTTATTGTTCCTGCTTTCTTCATGCCTTGAATAATTCTTCCTGGCATAGCACCTACATATGTTCGACGATGACCTCGAATCTCTGACTCATCTCTTACACCACCAAGTGAAATTCTCACAAAATGGCGATTTAAAGACTTAGCAACTGATTTAGCTAATGAAGTTTTCCCCACACCAGGCGGTCCAGCGAGACATAAAATTGGACCTTTTAATGAGTTTGTTAGCTGTTGAACGGCTAAATATTCAATCACACGGTCTTTTACTTTCTCAAGGCCATAATGCTCCTCATCAAGTATTTCTTCGGCAACATTTACATCAAGACGATCCTCTGTTGCTTTTGTCCATGGTAACGAGATAAGCCATTCAATATAATTTCGAATAACTGCACTTTCAGCAGAGCTTGAAGGTACCTTTTCATATCGATCAAGTTCTTTTAGAGCAACAGTTTTCACATGTTCAGGCATTCCCACTTCATCTAAACGCTCTTTAAGAGTTGAAACTTCCCCAAGTTTCCCTTCCTTTTCACCAAGCTCTTTTTGGATAGCCTTCATTTGTTCGCGTAAATAGTACTCTTTCTGTGTTCGCTCCATTGATTTTTTTACACGCTGACCAATTTTTTTCTCAAGTTGGACAACTTCTTTTTCATTATGAAGAATTGAAATAACTTTATTTAAACGGTCTGTCACATCAAGAGTTTCTAGTACCTCTTGCTTTTCTTTAAGCTTTAAAGGCAAATGCGAAGTAATGATATCCGCCATTCTACCTGGTTCCGTAATATCTGATACTGTTGCATATGTTTCTGCTGAAATCTTTTTCGAAAGCTTTATGTATTGCTCAAAATATTCTAGCATGGTTCTCATTAATGCTTCTTCTTCAACACTTTTCTCTTCAGGGTCGGGATATATCGCAACTTCAACTGAATAATATTCCTCATCATCCACAAAGCGTTGAATTTCACCACGTTCAATTCCCTCAACAAGTACACGTATTGTCCCGTTAGGCAATTTTAACATTTGTTTTATTTTAGTTAATGTACCAATTTCATAAATATCTTCTTTTTTTGGCTCATCTATCGAAATCTCTTTTTGTGTCGTTAAAAAGATAATATGATCTTCCATCATTGCCTTTTCTAACGCCTGTACAGATTTATCTCTCCCTACATCAAGGTGTAGTACCATCGTTGGATATACTAACAAGCCTCTTAACGGTAGGAGGGGTACGATTTGAGTAGTTGATTTCGCCATGCATTTACACCTCCATGACAGTATAGTTCATTCTTGTACAATTCTATCTTATTCTTATTATAGTGTCTATTTTAACCACTTTTAGTCAATAAGTAGTATACCCTATTCTATATTTATTGAAATAAAATTTATAATTTCATGAAAAGAATCATTCTCATATTCGCAATTGTGCTCATCTAGATATTTTTATTGTATCAATAATTATGCAAAGAATATATTTTTCCGAATGATAAACACGATAAGAGACCCCCGTCTTAAGAAGTCCATGGTCTTAAGCTGGTAGGTCTCTATATGAAAATCAACATGCAGATTAAACGGATTCTTGCTGTGGGAAGTCCTGTGAATTCTTTTGAATGCTGTTAGGCATTTCGGTTGGTGGGTCAACTAGCGCAATATCAAAAACCTCTTGTAAATGTGTGACAGGTAAAATGGTAATACCCTCAATATCTTTTAAAATAGACTGCATGTTTTCTTTTGGAATAATTACTATGTCTGCTCCTGCCTTTTTTGCTGCCTTAATCTTTGGAATGACTCCACCAATTGGTTTTACATTTCCATGTATACTAATTTCACCTGTCATGGCTACTTTATTGCTGATCGGAATTTTATGAATGGCTGAAAAAATTCCTGTTGCCATCGCAATTCCAGCAGACGGTCCATCAATTGGTGTCCCACCTGGAAAATTAACATGAATATCATAATCTGCTGCCTGAATTCCCATTGAGCGTAATACTGTAATAACATTTTCCACTGAACCCTTTGCCATACTTTTGCGACGAATTGATTTAGAACGATCTCCTATACTTTCTTCTTCCACAATTCCTGTTATATTAATCGTTCCTTTTTCTTTTTCAGCAGGGATCACTGTTACTTCTATTTCTAGTAATGCACCCGTATTTGGCCCATAAACTGCAAGACCATTAACTAATCCAACCTTTGAGGTTTCTTCGATTTTCTTTTCGTGACGTGGAGTTAGTTGGCTTGAATGGATTACCCATTCTATATCTTCAACTGTTATTTCTTTACGATCTTCTGACATTGCCATTCCTGTTGCAATCTGCATTAGGTTTACAACT
>DASQMK010000184.1:0-1707 GCA_035645575.1 Metabacillus sp. | reverse complement strand
AATGCTCCCAAAAGTCCTACAAAAATAGAGTTAAACATCCATCTTAATACTCGAACATCTATCCCCTCTCCAAATAAGGTGTAGGTGTAATTTTCAATCGTTGGATCTTTTGGGAACCAGCGCAAACCACCGGCAATGGCTTCAAAGTCATTCTTAAAGGATGTTGAAAACATCCAAAAAATCGGAATAAGAAATAAAAGGGCAATGAAACTAGCAAGAATAATGAGCAGGATCGTCCGTTTTTTATTTCTCACCTTACACTTCCCCCTTTTTCTTCGAGTTGGATAATTTAAACTGAACAATTGAAATCGTTACCATAATTAGTGCCATTACAATTGCCATAGCAGACGCTGATCCTAATTGTCTTTGATCAAATGCTTGCTCAACAATTCCCATCAAAAGTACTTCCGTGGAATTGCCAGGTCCACCTCTTGTCATTAGGTATGGTTGACCATATATATTAAATGAAGCAATTGTTGAAGTAATAATAACAAAAAGCATAATAGGACGAATCGACGGAAGTGTGATATGAACAAATTTATTCCACGCACTTGCTCCATCAATTGCTCCTGCTTCATAAAGTTCCTCTGGTACTTCATTAAGCGCATTAATGAAAATAATCATATTGAAACCTATCGTCCACCATAATGTTGCAGCAACAAGAGATATCCATGCGTATGGCATACTAGTAAGCCATGGAACAGGATTAAATCCAAGCTTGATTAAGTAATTGTTTATAAGTCCTGAATTCGTATCAAGCATCCATAACCATATAATTGCAATAACCGATACAGAGATAGAATAGGGGATAAAGTAAACCGTTCGAAACACCCCTCTAATCTTTGCTGGTAAGCCATTTAGTAAAAGTGCTAGCCCCAGCCCAACAATTACTAATAATGGAACAGAATAAATCACAAATTGTAATGTGTTCCATAATCCTTCAAAGAAAAGTGAATTTAAAGCAGACTTAGGCTTGAAAATTTCAATATAATTCTTTAAACCAATAAATGGATGTTCATCAGATAATAAATCCCAATCATGAAAACTAATATAAATTCCATAGATAAGAGGGACCATTAAAAAAGAAAGAAACATAATAAGATATGGTAAAACAAATAATGCTGATGTAAGAGATGACTTTCTTTTGTTCGTCAATATCCTATCGCTTTTAGGAGGAGTATGTTTCCCCGTATTATCTTTCACGTCATCATTGATCGTAATATTTTCTTCTTTATTAGATCTTTCTGTTGCACCCACTTTATTCACCCACTTCCCAATTTGATAAGTTCTACCTTTTTATAGGAATGAGCAGGATCATATGTCCCTGCCCATTTTTAAAAATAAGAAATAATTTTCCCTCTTGCTTATTGTTCTAATGTTTTCTGTGCAGCTTCCTCAGCATCCTTGAGTGCTTCCTTTACATCCTTTTGCCCTAGTAAAGCAAGATTAATAGCTTCATAGAGGGGATTCGAAATTTGACCCCAGTTTTCAACTTTTGGTGAGAACTTAGCATAGTCAAATTGCTTCGCAACCTGTGGCTGCTGCTTCATTTCTTGAAACTCATCACTTGTGTAAACAGCTTTTGAAACAGGTGCCATACCTGATTCAGCCCAAGCTATACCATTGTCACCGACGTAATTCAGGAAATTTGTAATACCATTAAGGATAGTTTCATCTTCAACTTGTTTCGGAATAACAAAATTATGA
>DASQMK010000183.1:0-6922 GCA_035645575.1 Metabacillus sp. | reverse complement strand
AATGAAGTTTGGAGAGGTTGTCTATCGTAATGGCGATAAAGTACTACAACTCGTAAATCAGCCCGAGAGTAACATATTTAATGGGGATATTGGAGAAATTGTTTCAATCTTTTATGCAAAAGAAAATACGGAAAAAGAAGATATGATTGTGGTTTCCTTTGATGGAAATGAGGTTACCTATACAAAACAGGATTTTAATCAATTTACACATGCGTTTTGTTGCTCTATACATAAATCACAGGGAAGTGAATTTCCAATTGTCGTGCTGCCAATTGTAAAAGGATATTACCGGATGCTAAGGCGAAATTTGATTTATACTGCTGTAACCAGAAGTAAACGATCATTGGTTTTATGTGGTGAGTTAGAAGCTCTTCAATGGGGTGTGTCCAATAATGATAGCTCAGATCGTCAAACAAGCTTAAAGGAAAAATTAAGAGGAATTCATTCTGATTCTGAACGTGATGAACTACAGAAAGAATTACCTTTCCCACTTAGTGATGCAAATATCGGAATGGAAAACATTACACCGTATGACTTTATGGATTAATGTATTTATTTTATGGTTGCTTTTAGTCTTTGCTAAGGTGAAAAGGGAAAATTTTCAAGATAAATAATTAAATGAGAAACGTTTTTTTGGATATAATAAAACTAATTTAAACAAGTTTTATAAAATGTGTAGTTGATCTACACGTATCAACTACACATTTTAATAATTAGTTCTTATTGGTAAAGGTTTGAACCAGATTGGCTTTGATTTTGTTGTTGCTGGTTCTGTTGCTGGCTTTGTTGTTGTTGGTTTTGCAATTGTTGTTGTGATTGGTTAATTTGTTGAGCAATTTGATTTAACATATTAACTGATTGTAATGATTGTTCCACATTACTTAACATTTGAGTAGCCTGGTGAATAGATTGTTGTAATTGTTGAAAAGTTTTTTGCTGTTGTTGTTGAGCTTGTGAGCTAAATTGTTGCATTTGGCTTAATAGTTCATTTGATTGTTGTTGATTTTGGCCAACCGAGGACATTGATGCTTGCCCACTTGAATTTAATTGATTTAAGGCATTTTGTATAGTTTGTAATTGGCTTTTTAATGGTGCAAGTTCTTCACCGATTTCTGCTTCTACTTTAGCGGAGGCAACTCTTTCAATTGTTGCTTTTTCTGCATCTTTCGATTTAATATTCTTTTTAATTACTTCCAATTCTGTTTCTTTTGCCATAATAAATTCCTCCTTAAATAGTGAAAGTTAAACATTAAATTTCGGCAGCTACTAGTGAATCACCAGTAGACAAATATATTGTCTTCTTAGTTTGATTCATTTATTTGTGGTATGAATTTCCAGTTTTCTCTTGGTGAGTAAGTTAATGAAACAAGCCTTATAAGTAGAAATATTAATGGAAAACGTTACACAGTATGACGATATGGACTTGGGCGTAATCTAAAAATGTTCGGAAAGGTGGAGATGACTTTGCGGACATTCTCAAAGCTCAAAGGGCTTCCTGTGTATTGTAGTAACAGCGCAACCTTACTTGGTTATGTAACAAATTTATGCTTATCTTCCAAAGGCTTTATTTTTGGACTGATGATGGAGGGTAAAGGCTTATTTCATCGTGATAAATTTATCCCAATTGATTCAATCTATTCTATTGGAGAAAATGGAGTCATGGTGGAACAAGGAGAAACATTATTATCCATTCAGGATTTGAAGAAACAATATACGTATAACACCTATCATGACCTTGAAAATAAAGCGGTATTAACAAAAGAAGGAAACAAATTAGGATTATTAGAGGACGTATATTTTTCTGAAAAATTGGGCACAATTGAGGCATACGAATTGACGGACGGATTTTTTGCTGACATCGCTGAAGGAAAAAAAGTGGTCAAAGCATCTGGAGAACCATTTTCGATAAGCAAAGATGCGATCGTCATTGATCTAATGTAAAAGAGGTGTGCCCAATTGTTTTCATGTCCAAATTGTAGAAGTAAAGACCTTGGAAAGATAGGTGTAAATCAATATTATTGCTGGGGTTGCTTTATTGAGCTATCTGTATCAAAGGGGAAAATTTTAACTCATCAGGTAGAAGAAGATGGGACATTAAGCTCACTTGATGATTTATTTTCTGAAGATGAACGATCAATAAGCATGTAAAGGGGAGATCGTGTTGAATCGTACTTTAACTTCTTTAGTATCACTAGGATTAGGGGCAGTTGCTTATCATTATGCACGAAATACAAACATGACAAATAATCGTTCAATGAGAAAAATGAGAAGACGAATCACAAGGATGTTTTAAATAGGAAGGGGCTGATTATTCAGCTCCTTTTTTTAGGTCTAAGAAAATATAAAAAATCTTATACTGTGAATAAGCACGTGGCATCAAGCTTCGAAGCACAGGATTTGCAAATGCAGTCTTGGAGATTGACGTCTCGTTTTTTGACTGCCAGCGCCTAGCCCCGAAGCACAGGACGTGCAAGTGTAGTCAATGCGACAGGACGTCGCGATTTTGACTGCCTCTAGGGTCTAGCCACAAATGAATTGAAGACAAAGAACGTCTTCTATTCATTTGTGGCTAATTTGCCCGGTGCTATTTTAGGCGCTTGCGCTTTTGCTCTTGGGAATAGATGTATAAAATAGTCTCTGCCCTCCACACTAAATAAAAGAGGAGGAGTTTATATGAGAGAAAAACATATCAAATGGCTGTTGCAAATCACGATTTTATTATTAGCCTTATTATCTGTATATGTATTTTTAAAGCTGTACACAGTATGGGCTCCTTTGTTATTTATGTTTAAAGCAGTTATTATTCCATTTCTTATTAGCGCATTTATCACTTATTTACTTCATCCGGTTATTGAAAAGCTTCATCGCTCGGGCTTGCCTAGATCAATCTCCATTCTTATTATTTATTTTTTATTTTTTGGATTATTAGGCTACGGATTCTATAGAGGAATTCCTGTTTTAATTAGTCAGCTTAGAGACTTGTCAGAAAGCTTCCCACAATTTACATTAACTTATAATAGATGGATTGATTCGATTCATGATCAAACAGATACATGGCCAGTAGGTATTCATGATCGTATTGATCAAATGTTTACAAAAACAGAAGAATGGCTCGCTGTTACAATTGAGAAGGTTATCAATAGTTTAAAGGGTATTTTTGATTATATGCTATTAATTGCGATTATCCCATTCCTAGTTTTTTATATGTTAAAGGATTATGAGCAAATAAAGAAGGCAGCATGGTATTTGACCCCTCGTAAATGGAGAAGTAGTTCCCTCCAATTTCTAAAAGATATTGATCATTCATTGGGTAATTACATTCGCGGTCAATTGTTTGTATGCCTCATTATTGGAACATTAGCCTTTTTAGCATTATGGTTTTTTCATGTCAGATACCCTTTAATTCTTGGGCTTTTAATTGGTACAACAAATATCATCCCTTATTTTGGACCAATTATTGGTGCTGTGCCTGCGTTGATTATAGCTGCAACGATGTCAACAAAAACAGTTATCATTGTTATTGTGATCATACTAAGCTTACAATTTATTGAGGGAAATATATTAGGGCCATTAATTGTTGGGAGAAGCCTTCATATGCACCCTATTGTTATTATGCTCGCATTGCTAGCTGGTGGGGAGATTGGCGGAATTGTTGGGTTAATGCTAGCAGTACCTGTTATCGTGATCTTAAAAGTCATGATTGTTCATCTAGCTCAATTGAGAAGGCAACATTGACAATTAGAAAACGCTTGTCTATAATTCTCGTTAGAATAATGATAAAACAATGATGGAATAAAGTATGCTGATACCGCTTTTAAGAGAGGAATTTTCGCGGCTGAGAGAAATTCTAAAGCAAGGACAGCAGAAAGCTAATCCTAAGTGCAGAAAAACCTGCCGTATTGAACCACGTTACGGTTTTAATAAAGGTGATGGACTGGTGTAAGTACAAAGACTTGTTTTTTAAACTTTGTCTTGCTGTCTAGCTACAGCGTCATCGGCGAAGCACAGGAAGTGCAAGTGCAGTCATTGCGACAGGACGTCGCGTTTTTAGACTGTCTTGAGGTCATAAGCCGATTAACGGACGCCTTCCGCTTTTCATTGTCCATAATCAGGGTGGTACCGCGAGTTAACTCTCGTCCCTGTGCAAAGAAATATTCTTTTCACAGTGATGAGGGTTTTTTGTTTTGCTTTTCCATCTAAATAAAGAATTTAAGGAGGATATATATGAAAAATTTACAATCTTCAGAAGTTCGTCAAATGTTTTTAGATTTCTTTAAAGAAAAAGGACATGATGTTGAACCTAGTGCATCACTTGTACCGCATGAAGACCCAACATTACTTTGGATTAATAGTGGGGTTGCAACACTAAAAAAATACTTTGATGGTCGTGTAATACCAGCAAATCCAAGAATTTGTAATGCACAAAAGTCTATTAGAACAAATGATATCGAAAATGTCGGAAAGACAGCAAGACACCATACATTTTTTGAAATGTTAGGTAATTTTTCAATTGGAGACTATTTTAAAGTTGAAGCAATTGAATGGGCGTGGGAATTTCTTACAGATAAAAAGTGGATTGGATTTGATCCAGAGAAACTTTCTGTAACGATTCATCCTGAAGATCATGAAGCATTTGATATTTGGAAAGATAAAATTGGTATTCCAGAAGAGCGCATAATCCGTTTAGAAGGAAACTTCTGGGATATTGGAGAAGGACCAAGCGGACCGAATACAGAGATTTTCTACGATCGTGGAGAAGAATATGGTAATGATCCAAGCGACCCAGAGTTATATCCTGGTGGAGAAAATGAACGCTACCTTGAAGTATGGAACCTTGTTTTCTCACAATTTAATCATAATCCAGATGGTACATATACGCCGCTTCCTAAGAAAAACATTGATACCGGAATGGGATTAGAGCGAATGGTATCTGTTATTCAAAATGTGCCGACAAACTTTGATACAGATCTTTTTATCCCGATCATTCGAGCAACTGAGCAAATTTCGGGTGAACAGTATCGGAAAGATCAAGAAAAGGATGTTGCTTTTAAGGTTATAGCTGACCATGTACGTACAGTTAGTTTTGCCATTAGTGATGGTGCTCTTCCATCAAATGAAGGCCGTGGATATGTGTTAAGACGCCTATTAAGAAGAGCTGTTCGTTATGCTAAACAAATTAATATTAACCGTCCTTTCATGTATGAACTTGTTCCTGTTGTTGCTGAAATCATGGTTGATTTTTATCCAGAGGTAAAAGCAAAAACAGAATTTATTCAAAAAGTTATTAAGAATGAAGAAGAACGTTTCCATGAGACTTTAAATGAAGGATTAGCTATATTGAGTGAAGTGATAAAAACTCAAAAAGAGAGCGGCAATGATGTCATTCCTGGAGAGGATGTATTCCGATTATACGATACTTACGGATTTCCAGTTGAATTAACGGAAGAGTATGCTGAAGAAGAAGGAATGAGAATTGATCATCAAGGATTCGAAAAAGAAATGGAAAGACAACGTGATCGTGCACGTGCAGCTATGCAAAAAGTTGATTCAATGCAAGTTCAAGGTGGAATGTTAGGTGAAATTAAACATGAAAGCGAATTTGTTGGATATGATCAATTAGTGGTTGAGAATGCGACTGCTATTGTAATCGTAAAAGACGGAGATGTCATTCAAGAAGCTCATGAGGGAGAAGAAATTCAACTAATTCTTGATAAAACTCCATTCTATGCAGAAAGCGGTGGACAGATCGCAGACGAAGGAACTCTTTCAAGTGAAAAAGCAGTCCTAAAGGTAAAAGATGTTCAAAAAGCTCCAAATGGCCAAAATCTGCATAATGTTATTGTAGAAAGTGGGACAATTCAAACTGGTGATCAATTTACGGCAACTGTTTTAGAAGAAAATCGAAACGGAATTGTGAAAAACCATACAGCAACACATTTATTACACCAAGCTCTAAAAGATGTGTTAGGAACACATGTTAACCAGGCCGGATCATTAGTAACAGCAGATCGCTTACGATTTGATTTTTCACATTTTGGCCAAGTAACACAAGAGGAATTAACTCGTGTCGAACAAATTGTAAATGAGCAAATTTGGAAGAGCATTGATGTCCAAATTGATTATAAATCGTTAACAGAAGCAAAAGAAATGGGAGCTATGGCACTGTTTGGCGAAAAGTATGGTAATATTGTTCGTGTTGTACAAGTGGGTAGCTACAGCTTAGAGCTATGCGGTGGTTGCCACGTTAAAAATACTTCCTCAATCGGTTTCTTTAAAATTATGACTGAGACTGGAATTGGAGCTGGGACAAGACGGATTGAAGCTGTAACAGGAAAAGCTGCATATGAGTTAACGAATGACCAGTATGCTAAACTTCAAGAAGCAGCAGATCTTTTAAAATCAAACCCTAGAGATATCGTTTCAAGAATAAATGGATTATTACAGGATTATCGTGCACTGCAACGTGAAAATGAATCTTTAACAACTAAGCTTGGAAATCTAGAAGCTGGCAGTGTTGTTGATCAAGCAGTTACAGTTAATGGTGTCACAGTTTTAGCAGCTCAAGTAAACGCAAAAGATATGAACAGTCTTCGTGGTATGATGGACGACTTGAAAAATAAACTGCAATCAGCTATTGTTGTTCTCGGAGCTAGTGAAGATGGTAAAGTGAATCTTGTTGCTGGTGTAACGAAGGATCTTGTCGATAAGGGGTATCATGCTGGAAAATTAATTAAAGAAGTTGCAGAACGTTGTGGAGGAAAAGGCGGCGGTCGACCTGAAATGGCCCAAGCGGGTGCAAAACAACCTGAAAAGTTAACAGAAGCACTTAAATATGTCGAGGAATGGGTTGAATCCGTTTTATAATTAGGAAAAGTAGTGTAAAATGTAGGTAAGATAGGACAAGCAGATTCCCATTATGAAT
>DASQMK010000182.1:0-1989 GCA_035645575.1 Metabacillus sp. | reverse complement strand
GGCTCTCATGCTCGGTGCAACACCAGAAGCAGCTACAAAATCTGTTGTGAACTCTGCATTTGATTCAGCTATTCTTCCAACTATAAATAATATGGTAGGGATGGGAATTGTGTTTTTACCTGGAATGATGACAGGGCAAATATTAGCTGGAATTGACCCGATTATAGCAATAGAATATCAAATTGCTATTCTTTTAGGGATCACAGGAAGTGTGGCCCTAACGGTTATGGTTTTTACAACACTTGGATATAAAACATTTTTTAATAGTAAACAGCAATTTAAGGTTTAAGAATGATTTGCTAGGCGGAGGTTTACATATACCTTCACCTAGAAGTATGTATTAACGCTTATCTATTAATTGGACGTTCTAGAGTTAGAATTTCATCCTCTAAAGAAGAGAACTGCTGATCAACAACATGCTTTGCATCCAATACTCCGGCATTATAATAATGTGGTGCAAGTGACTCCTTTACAAAATCAAGCACTCGTTCCGCTGCAAATTCAGATATCTCCTCATCTCGCTCTTGAGAAAAGAATTCTTGAATATCAGAAATCATTATTTGCTGCTGTTCTTTTGTAAGTTTAAAAAACAATATAATCACCCCCTTATTCATAGCTATACCATACAACGTTTTTTATTAAAAAAATAGACTATTAACATACTATTACAAGATTTTTACTTCCTTCGAATTTCACATTTTTATATGTTAAAGTAAACCTATCTTTTATAAACGAATAATAAGGAAATTCTTTGGTGAAGGAATTGAAGAATATATTAAATAACTATTTAAAGATGTTGTTTTTTATGGGGGATTGAAAGTGGAATTGAAATAATTAGATCTTTTCTAATGCATAAGAGGAGGAGTTTATTTGAATACATGTTTGTTCTGTAATCCTGAGCTTGAGTCAAACCAAAAAATTGTGTTTAGTAATGAGCTTTGTATGTTTCTCCAATTAACTGAATCACAGGTAAGGGGTAGTCAACTTGAGGGGGCAGGAGTCATCGTTCCAAAAATTCACAGAGAGACTGCTTTTGAATTAACTGTTAAGGAGTGGGGGGCTACCTATTCTCTTCTGAAAGAAGTGAAATGCTATATCGATAAGAAATATAAACCACAAGGATATAATCTTGGTTGGAATTGTGGAGAAATAGCTGGTCAACATATTTTTCATGCTCATTTTCATGTATTACCTAGATATAGCGATGAACCTTTCGCGGGAAAAGGTATTAGGTATCTCTTTAAAGGAGCTGAAAATAAAAGATATGGTTCTAAGGTTGACGAGAAAGATGCTTATTCTAAGACAGATAAATATATTCATAAGGAGAACACCATTATAAAAAATCTTTAAAGACAAGTTAATGAATATTAACTAACTTTGCAATAATTTGTTCAAAATTAACATTTAAGGGTTGAAAATTTTCTAAATTCATTATAAGATTAGAAAAATCAGATAAATCCAATAATAAAACGCTGTGATTGGGAGTATTAAGGAATACTAATTGTTTAGAGAGCTGTCGGCTGGTGAAAGACAGTCAATTAATTCCCCAACTCGCCCAGGAGTGGTAGGACTGATATATGTAGGTCTTAACGGTTGACTACCGTAATAAAGTCTTTAAGTGGGTTCATTTAGTTTTTTTAATGAATCAAAAAGAGTGGTACCACGTAGGCAAAGCCTGTCGTCTCTTATGAGATGATAGGCTTTTTATATTTTTAACGAAACTAACTATGAAAGAAAAGGTGGAAGTCAAAATGAAAAATATTGAAAAGTATTCTAGAGGTTACTTTATTCCCCCAGTAAAAAGTCTAAAATGGACTGAGAAGGAGTATATTACTGAAGCTCCTTCATGGTGTAGTGTGGACCTTCGTGATGGAAATCAGGCTTTGGTCGTCCCTATGAGTCTAGAAGAAAAACTAGAATATTTTCAATTACTTTTGCAAGTAGGTTTTAAGGAAATAGAAGTTGGTTTCCCAGCTGCATCGGAAACAG
>DASQMK010000181.1:0-5848 GCA_035645575.1 Metabacillus sp. | reverse complement strand
TTCATGATCTTTACCTATATGCTCACTATGGCCAATCAAATCATATGAGAAAGTATGAAAGGTAGAATGGAAATACTCCATTTGTTTTTTAAATGCGCGCTTTGTCCCAGTCAAACCATGGATAAAAATAATCGTTTCCTTCATCTGAACACACCCTCACCAATATCTGTTAAGTAAATTTTAAAATGCTATTGTAAAGCTACTGTATGAAGTGAGTTAAATTTATGTAAGAAAATTAAAAAGACAGCCCTTAATGACTGTCTTTTGGTCTATTTTGAATCCATTGTATCCAACACGATCGTTACTTTAAATAAATCACCGTCAACATCAATATTAAGCTCACCATCATGTAAGTCGATAATTGATTTGGCAATAGCTAATCCAAGACCAGACCCTTCGGTGTGACGTGATTTATCACCACGTTTAAAGCGTTCAAACAATTCATTAACATCATCACTAAGTTCATACTTTGATATATTTTTAAAAGTGATAATAATTTGATTATTTTCCTCTTTGACCGCGATATATGCCCTGGTATTTTCTAATGAATATTTCAAGATATTCCCAATTAAATTTTCAAATACTCTCCATAGCTTTTGTCCATCAATAAAAGCAAATACAGGTGTATCAGGCTTTGATACCCGAAATTGTACAGTAGAAGACTGCATTATTTCGTTATATTCCGCTAATGCCTGTTGCAGAAGTTGGACAACATCGACCCTCGCTTTTGATAACTCAATATTTCCACTCGCCATTTTGGACGCTTCAAACAAATCATCAATTAATATTTTTAACCTCTTTGATTTACGATCGATGATTTCAATATATGTTGAACGTTCATCCTCTGAAAGCTCGGCATTTTTTAAAAGCTCTGAATACGTAATAATCGATGTTAACGGAGTCCGTAAATCATGGCTTACATTTGTAATTAATTCTGTTTTTAATCGTTCACTTTTCACTTGTGCTTTTTGTGAGGTTTTCACCCCATGTTTCAATTGGTTAATATTATTCGCCAGAGTGGCGAGAGACGATTTTCCAACCACCTTCAAATCGGCTTCAAATTGTCCCTTAGTTAACGTTGTTGCATGTCGTGTAATTTCATTATAATAACCAATTCTTCTTATTAAAAAGATCAATATTGGCAAAGCAATAACAACAAATGCAGGGAAGTAAACTAGTAAAAACCCTGGTTCGACTACTACTACGGCTGCTCCAAGTCCGAACATAAATACTAAGGCTAGAATCAAGAACACTTGAGTCCCGACTCTTCGATTGGCAAAAGCATCTCGAATCAACTTCAAAAGTTGAAATGTTATTGTTTTCTTTAATAAACCTTTATTTGTTGGCAACAACTTTAAAATAGGAAATAAGTAGATTCCTTGAACAATTGTTCCTCCTAAAAAGATGACCATGATACAAAACCTATAAAGTAAATCTCTAAATGAAAAATAATCATAATAATGAGGGAACTCATCTATTAATATAAGAGAAATGAGTGCCGTAATTCCAAAAAGACCAAATGCCACATCAATAGGAAGTCGATTGTAAAAATCCTTCACACTATGGGATTTTATCGTTTGAAAGATTGCAATTTTTTTGGACATGATTACGCTAATGATAAGTGAAACAACTGCACCAATTGAATAGATCCAGAAAACAATTCTGTGGTCATTAAAATCATGGTATGCAGACATAATGGGATTAGCATTTGAAACTCCTTTCCGAAGTCCTATTTTCCCTTCATATAAAGCATTTGTATCGACATTTGTAAGAACATCTTCGTAACCATAAATAATTGATTGTTCACGAACACCTAAATAATTGTAATTGTTTGTAGGATAGGTATAAACATGAAGCATATTTTTAGAAGTAAATACCGATTCTACTTCATTCTCGTTCTTAGATGGGAGATTTGTGTAGATCTCTCCTGTTGTTGTATTTTTCAAATAGTAGGCAAACGCTTCATTATATTCATTATAGTCCTGTCTGAAGCCTTCTAATTCTATGAAATATTGATCTACTTTCTGTTCTTTTTCTTTAATTTTTTTTTCTTCAACATATTCATCACTTTCAAAGTTTTTCGAAATATCCTCGATTTTCGTATCTCTTTCTTTTATATAGCGGTTGGCTACATCTTCGTTACCGCTCGCTCTTGCATCTTCAATCCTATGTTGATATTGTTCCTGAATACTTTGGATTTGTTCTGTTAATTCACCATAGCGATACCGATATTCCTCAATTTCTTCCTTTGAAACAGTAAGCTTCTTTTTGACCTCTTCCTTTTCTTGATAGGAAAACTCAAACGCTTGAAGATAACTGACGAAAGTTCCGACCGTACTTTCATACTGTGAAGTTTTAAAATAGTTTGTTTTTAAATAATCATTGTCATTAATTAATACGCTTAACACCCCACTTAACCCGTATGTAAACAAAACTAGCCAAAGTAACATCACCGATCTATTTTTCCATTTTGTATCCAATACCCCATACCACCTTTAAATATCTTGGATTTTTAGGGTCGATTTCAATTTTTTCGCGAATTTTTCGAATGTGTACAGCAACAGTATTTTCAGCATTATAGCAAGGCTCTTTCCATACACGTTCGTAAATTTCCGAAATAGAGAACACTCGACCAGCATTCATCATTAATAATTCAACTATTTTATATTCAATAGGAGTTAGCTTAACAGCATCTCCGTTAACAGCGACTTCCTTTGCATCTTGATCAATCGTAAGACCATTTATATCAATTGTTCGGTTTCTTCCCTCAAAATGACCTAGCGTAACATACCTTCTAAGTTGTGACTTCACTCGTGCTATTAACTCTAACGGATTAAAAGGCTTGGTCACATAATCATCCGCCCCAACCTGTAAGCCTAGAATTTTATCTGTATCCTCACTTTTCGCACTCAAAATGATAATTGGAATATTTTTTTGCTCACGAATTTTAAAGGTAGCAGAAATTCCATCCATTCTAGGCATCATCACATCAAGAATGATTAAATGAACTTCGTTTTCTTGTAAACGTTCAATCGCTTCCACGCCATCACTAGCTAATAACACAGTCAGGCCTTCATTTTTTAAATATATTTCAATCGCTTCTCGAATTTCTTTATCATCATCTACTACTAACACTGTATAATTGTTCATCTCTCAAACCTCCTTTCGAAAGTATACCATGTGTTTATTAATTAGGATGAATTTAGTATAAACATGAGTTCTTAATATAAAGGTAGGGGAAATATGAAGAATTTCTTAAGAACGACGAAAAAACCTCCGTAAAAGTACGGAGGTTCCTCAAGTTTTTCATATAAAAGTATCAGGGGGGATACTGTCTTTTCTTACTTACCCTCTTAAACAAAAGTTAAACATAAAAATATCATTTTTTTCTTTAAGGAAACAGTTTCCTATTTTTTTAGAATTAATATTGACATTTTAATCAAAACAAGAGAGAATGAACGCGTGTACATAATTTGCTTTGGGGGTGAATACATTAGCTAATAGAAAAGATGTTGCCAGATTAGCAGGCGTTTCTGAAGCGACTGTTTCTCGGGTTTTCAACAATGTCGCGCCTTTGCGTGAAGAGACAAAACATAAAGTATTACAAGCTGCGAAGGAGCTCAACTATCACCCTAATGTTATTGCACAAAATTTTGCAAAAGGGAAGAGTCATAACATTGGTGTGATTGTCCCTTACCTACCTAAGGTGAATATTATGTCCACCCACTATTTTTCAGAGCTTGTCAGTGGAATTGGAGCAAAGCTTGGAGAACTAGGCTATGGTTTGCTTTTATTATTTCAATCTCCAAATGAACGAAAAAATTATGTACAGCTTTTTCAATCCCAAAGAGTGGATGGGTGCATTATTTTGGGTTCTAGCAATAACCCTGAAGAACTTGAGGCCATTGAAGAGCTTCATCAATTGAATTTACCATACTGCCTTGTTAACCAGACGTTTCCTGGCTATTCCTTTTATTCTATAGATGCAGATCATGTGAATGGTAGTTTCCAAGCAACATCATCATTACTGCAAAAAGGATTTCCACATGTTATTTTCTTAAATGGTCCTGAGGAATACTCCAATAGTATTGACCGCCTAAAAGGATATAAGCAAGCTTTAGTGGAAAAGAACATTCTTTTTTCTAAGGAACTGGTTTTCAAGGGTAACTATAGCCGAAAAAGCGGTTACCAAGCTGCAAAAGACATTTCATCTTTATTACCAACATATAAAGCGGTCTTTTCTGCAAATGATCGAATGGCGATTGGACTGATGCAAGGCTTGAGCGAACTAGGTTTTCAAGCAGGCAAAGATTACGCCATTATTGGATATGATGATTCTGAAATTTCACGAATGACATCTCCACCACTTACCACAGTAAGAGTTCCACTCTATGATATGGGACAATTAGCAGCCGAAAAGATTCTTAGTTTTATCGCACAAAATAAGACTGAACCACAAATGGTTCGACTTCCTGTTGCATTAATTGAGCGGGAATCTACTTCACTTGATATGTATTAGTTCCTAAATTAGTTATGGCACTAGTACTAATCATAGATTTTGAACCAATTCTATAAAACTTTAACAAAGGGGAAATCTTATGAAGAACATTAAAGTTGGAATGATTGGCTATAAATTCATGGGTAAGGCACATAGTCATGCTTATCGTGACCTCCCTCTCTTTTTTCCCAATACCGTTCATCCTGAAATGAAGGTGGTTTGTGGACGTAATGCTGAAGGTGTTGCCGAAGCAGCTAAACAATTCGGATGGGAAGAATACACAACAGACTGGAAGGCACTTATTCAACGTGAGGATATTGATTTAATTGATATTAATGCACCAAGTGATGTACATAAGGAAATAACGATTGCTGCCGCAAAAGCTGGTAAGCATGTTTTTTGCGAAAAACCGTTAGCGCTTACATTAGAAGATTCCAGAGAAATGCTTGAGGTTGTTGAGGCTGCTGGTGTTAAGCATATGGTGGGCTTTAATTATCGTTTCGCTCCAGCTGTCATGCTTGCAAAAAAATTAATTGATGAAGGTAAATTAGGAGAAATCTACCATTACCGTGCTTGGTTTTTACAAGATTGGTTGGTTGATCCAAACTTCCCTCTTGCTTGGAGGCTTCAAAAAGAAATTGCAGGCTCTGGTTCTCACGGAGATCTAGGTGCTCATTTAATTGACTTAGCCCACTACCTGATTGGTGATATGGACGAAGTTATTGGTATGAGTGAAACATTTATTAAACATAGACCTATTACAACAGGCACTTCAGGTCTATCAGCAGGCGGTAGTGATGCGAATGCCGAAAAAGGCGAGGTAACGGTTGATGATGCAACATTATTCTTAACTCGTTTTGGTAACGGAGCTTTAGGAAGCTTTGAAGCAACAAGATATGCTTCTGGTCATCGCTGTACAAATTCTTTTGAAATCAACGGCAGTAAAGGAAGCGTTATCTTTGACTTTGAAAGAATGAACGAGCTTCAAGTATACTTCACAGATGATCGTGATGATGTTCAAGGCTTCCGACGTGTTCTCGCAACAGATCCATCACATGCTTATGCTGAAAACTGGTGGCCACCAGGACATACAATCGGATATGAACACACGTTTATACACGAAGTAGTCGAATTAATGGAAGCGTTTAAAGAAGACCGTCAGCCTGTTCCAAACTTCCATGATGGTGTGAAATGTCAACAAGTATTAGAAGCAGTTGATCGCTCAATTGAAAAACGCCAATGGATCAAAGTTTCAGACGTTTAAGAAAAGCGCAAGGCGCCCACCTATCGGCGACAAGCATAAGGCGAGTAGGAATAGAAGGTGTTCTTTACCTTCAATTCCTACTTGAC
>DASQMK010000180.1:0-7068 GCA_035645575.1 Metabacillus sp. | reverse complement strand
AAAAGGGGAACAAGCTATGGTGGGTTTATTATCGTTCAAACAGAGAGTGGTGAGCGATTAAAAATAGAACGATTGCCAGGTAAATTTGGCGGTCAAGTTGCCATTGAGTTTGAGGACGGAACAACAAAGAATGAGGAATTCCTTCAAACACTTTTAGGTGGGATTGATAGAGAGACCTATCGCTCCATTTTTTCTTTTGACGTACACGGCTTGCAGCAAATTCAAAAGCTGGATTCTAATCAAATCGGTAAATACCTGTTTTTTTCTAGTATTTATGGAGCAGATGCCCTTTTTTCGATTGAAGATAATTTATCAAAGCAGTTGGACCTTCTTTATAAACCGAATGGAAAAAGACCAACATTAAATGAAGGACTTGTCAGATTAAAGGAAAATGCTGCACATCTGCAGGAGGCAAAGCGAAAAAATCATCTTTATGAGCAATTACTGAATGAAAAAGCGTCTCTTCAAAGCGAACTTTCATCTATGACACAATCAAAACGCGATAAAATGCTGGAGCATAGGTATTTGGAAAAGGCAAAAGCTGTTCTTCCCTTAATCAAAGAAAAAAACTGGTGTATGGATCAATTAAAGCAATTGCCAAATACAGATCATTTACCAGAGGATGCACTTCAGAGACTGGATCATTTTCATGTTACTCTTCAACCACTGAAAATGCAGCTTCATGCTTTACAAGCTCGAGAAACACAATTGACGGAGGAAGAGGAGAACATTATTGTCAATGAAGCCTTTATTATACATAAGAACGATATTGGGCATGTTCGTGAGCAGCTATCACTATATGAAGAAAAGCTAAAAACCAAGCAATATGTAGAGAAAAAAATTGAACAGCTTCAGCATGAATATGAAGTGTTAAAGAAAAGATTATATCCGCATTTAACAGAGGATGAAATCCTAAGTATTCAAGCAACAATGATGATGAAAGATACGCTAAAAAGATTGCTTGAAAATGAGGTGAAGTCAAAACATAAAAAACAAATGCTTGATGAACAATTTGAACAGGTGAAGCATGCTCTCGAAGAAGCAGAATGGAAAATTGGCAAATTAAAAAGTGAAGTGTTATCAGATAATGAAAGAGCTTCTTTAGAGCAAGAGGTAGCGGATAGAAAAGAAACAAGCCTTCTAGATCTTCAACAAGAGCATCAGCAGGTGACATCAGAATTGAAAAAACGGAAGCAGGGATATAAAGCAGAAAAGACTCAGCAATCTATTTTTCTTACACTCTTTGCTCTTATTTTACTAACTGGATCTATTTGGCTGTTTCTTCAACAAAATTTGCCTTTGTTCGGGATCTTGTTCATCGCTTGTATTGGAGCCATTTTTCAGCTGAAAAATCTGCAAACAAAAAAGGACACACTTATCGAGCATTTAGAGTCTAAGTTAAAGACTTTAGATCAAAGGCTCGAAAAAGCCCAGAAAAATCAATTTTCATCAAGCAGAGCGTTATCAGATATTATGGCTCTTTTAGAAAAAGATCAAATGGTGAAACAATCTCTACACCATGAGAACCGTGTCCTCGAACAACAGGAAAGAGCATATGAGAGAATAGTAAAGAAGTATGAAGAATGGGAAAAGGATCAATATCATGGTCGTGAACAAATTTCAGAGCTGGCAAAACAAATTCGGGTGGATACAAATGCATCGTCTGAAGTTTTGCTAGAGGCTTTTGAGGCATTGCAGCATCTTCAAGGTGTGATCATTGAAAAAAATAAATATTGTTCAGAAGAAAGATTACTCAACCAGGATCAATTGAAGTTTGAGGATGAAGTGAACAGATTAGCAGAGGTTTGCCAGATTGAAAGCTCCTCCATTAAAGAATCAATATATATATTAACAAAGCAGAGTAGTTTGGAAATTTCAAATGCTGCTAAGCTAGAGAAGATAAAAGAGAAAAAAGAGGAGATAAAAGAAGAGCTAGCTAAATTAACAGATGAGATTGCATTCATAGACAAGCAGAGAGATGAATTGATTCGTAGCAGCAGGTGTGAAAATGAAGATGAATGTAGGAAGCTAGCTAAAGTGTATGAGCAGCGTCAAGAAATCCAAAAACAGGTACAATGGATTGAAAAACAATTGGCTTTGGAAAACGATGTGGATCTAGGAGCAATATCCAATGAAAAATTAGAAACAATAGATGTGAGAATACAAGAGGTAGTGAACGAGATTGAACAAATAGAGAAAGATGAAAATCAATTGCAACAGGAGTATTCTAGTATTCTTGTCAAAATTGAAGAAATGGAGCAAAGCGGAACATACTCTAAGCTGAGACATGCCTTTGAAAATGAAAAGGCCATGATGAAAGATGAAGCAGAGAAATGGATCATTAGAGCACTTGCAAAGGATCTCTTACAAAAAACAGTTCATAGACATAGAGAGGAAAAGTTGCCGGAATTGTTATCTTCCATTACGTATTATTTTCAATTGCTTACTTCAGACTCCTATCAACGCGTTTATTTACCGGTAGAGAAGCATTCCTTCGTTGTTGAACGCCAGGATGGAGTGAAATTTTATGCCGAAGAGCTTAGTCAGGCAACTGCTGAGCAACTGTACTTATCGATTCGTTTGGCAATAATTAAAAACATCAACTCGCGGTTAAACTTGCCGGTTATTATTGATGACAGCTTTGTCCACTTCGATCATCTTAGAACGTCGAATACGTTAAAACTTTTGCATGAACTAAAAAAAGACTATCAAGTGATTTTCTTTACATGTCATCACCATTTAGCGTCACAATCACAATCAGAACACATCGTGAATCTTTCTGAAACCATAAATATTGGATAAATAAAATCATCACAAAACAGGATGTATGCCAACTATGCTATACTAGCGATACAAATAATTGTTATAAATTCAAAAAATACTAAAGAACACATGAACACGTACTGAGAGGAGCTTTTTAGGATGGGAAAAGGAATATTGCATTATGACATTGGGGAACAAGTGGAAGTCCACTTATTAATAAAATCTTCTACAAAAGGAATTGCAAGTAACGGAAAAGCATTTTTAACATTAATTTTACAAGATACATCTGGAGAAATTGAAGCAAAGCTTTGGGATGCATCACAAGAGGATGAAGTGATGTATAGCCCTCAAAGTATTGTAAAGGTTTTAGGGGATATTCATCATTATCGAGGGCGTAATCAATTGAAAATCCGAAAAATTCGCCCGAAGCATGACGAAGAGAAGATCGAGATATCAGATCTTTTAGAAACAGCACCGATTGCTAAAGATGTGATGAATGACAAAATTACTCAGTATATTTTTGAAATGAAAAATCCGAATATACAGCGAGTGACAAGGTATTTATTAAAGAAACATGGCTCAGCTTTTATGGAATATCCAGCCGCAACGAAGAATCATCATGAATTCGTATCAGGCTTAGCCTATCATGTTGTCTCTATGCTTGATTTAGCAAAGTCAATCGCAACTTTATACCCGAGTCTTGATACTGATTTGCTTTATGCTGGTGTTATTCTTCATGATTTAGGAAAGGTTATTGAATTGTCTGGGCCAATAAGCACAACTTATACAGTAGAAGGTAACCTATTAGGTCATATTTCCATAATGGTGAATGAAATTGCCAAAGCTGCAGAGCATCTACAAATTGAAGGGGAAGAAATCGTTGTTCTTCAGCACTTAGTCCTAAGTCATCATGGAAAGGCAGAATGGGGAAGTCCAAAGCCTCCAATGATTAAAGAAGCTGAAATTCTCCATTATATAGATAATCTTGATGCAAAAATGAACATGCTGGATCGTGCACTTGAGCGTGTGAAGCCGGGTGAATATACAGAGAGAGTTTTTGCTTTAGATAATCGTTCATTTTATAAACCAACTTTTCATAAATAATGTCTTATTTTTCTAATATGTAAATAGTCATATAATAGGAAATCTGATCATATGCTCCTAGAAAAGGGCTTGTCACATGTACAAGTTTTAAAGGGGGAAACAGCAATGGTCATGTTGCCTTGGTGGATTTATTTATGTATTATAGGGATTCTCATCAGTGGATATATGGCTTTTAAAACAGCGCGTCAAGATAAATTAATTGATGAGGATTTCATTGAGAAGGAAGGTCAAGTTTATCTTGATCGAATTGAGCAGGAACGTCAAAAGAAAAAGGAAATGCTAGAACAACAACAATTACAAGATGATCAGTCTGCAAGCTAAAAACAAAGGCTCTCGGATCAACGAGAGCCTTTGTACTATAAGAGTAGAAACTTAATAAGTTTTTTTACTTACTTCTCAGTTTCCTTAGTTTCTTCAGCTTCCTCAGTTTTAAACAGGTCTTTTAAATCCTCATCCTTCACATCAACACTTGAGTCTTTAATTGCTTTATCAAGGGCATTTTGAATTGTGTCAGGTTGTTGAATTTTTTGCTTGCGAACCTCTTCAGTAAGTGATTCTTTCATTTCATCAATCGGTTTTACTGTTTCAGTAACTTTAATGATATGATAACCAAATTCAGATTTTACAGGTGCACTTACTTCGCCTTCTTTTAACTTAAAGGCTGCTTCTTCGAATTCTTTAACCATCGCACCTTCACCAAACCATCCTAGGTCTCCACCGTTTTGAGCTGAACCAGGGTCTGTTGAATATTCCTTCGCAAGGTCTTCAAATTTTTCTCCAGCATCAAGTTTTTCTTTTACTTCTTTGGCTTTTGCTTCATCCTCAACAAGGATATGGCTCGCTTTAATTTGGCCTTCTAATGATTCATGGTAAGCCTTGATATCCTCATCTGTAACTTTAACTTCAGCTTCTGCAGCTTTCTTTCTTAATAAATCAACTTTTACCATCTGTTTTACAACATCTTCACCTTGTGCTTGGACAACACTTTCAAATTGTGCGCCATATTGTGTTTTTAGATTATCAAATTCTTTTTGAACTTCATCATCAGTTACTTCATATTTATCGCTAAGAACCTTTTCATGAACAAGCTCTGTAAGAACATCTCCACCGAAACGGTCCTTCATTGCTTCATAAAATTCATCTTTCGTGATATTTCCAGCTTTTGTTTCAACAACAACTTCTGAATCAGCATTATTACATGCGCTTAATGCAAGTAAGCTTGTTGCTGTTGCTAGTACAACGGCTATTTTTTTCATCTTCTTCTACAACTCCTAGTCAAAATTATTTAATCGATTTTTACTGGATCCAGCTTTGTTATGTAATGCCAGATTATACAAGAAATACTATACCATAATGAGTCTCAATCAAAAAGTTTTTTCAAAGAAAACGCTCTCTTTTTATATGTTTTTAAAAAACTAATAACAGGAACTGGGCAATCGTCCAATCAGCATCCGCACATGTACATAGGATATATTGAAAGAAATAAGGGAGGTAATTAATAATGGGTCACGCTTTTACAGGTAACTTTGCTTTGATTGTGGTGCTTTTCATTTTGTTAATTATTATTGGAGCTTCCTATCTTTACTAATTAAATGAAACTGTATGGGTTAAATGCCTATACCGTTAAAGTGGTTAAATCATAGGATATTGTAACAATATAAGGGAGGTGTCATTATGGGCGGAGCTTATGCAGGTGGTTTTGCGTTAATCGTCGTATTGTTCATCTTGTTAATCATCGTTGGTGCAGCTTGGTTATAAGATGATAAAAAAAGCTAACAGGTTTCCCTGTTAGCTTTTCTATTTTTTATGTTTTCTAATTAGATCTGAATAACTATGTATCTAAACGTTTAAAGAACTAGAATACTTAGCCTCGATAAAAATAAAATGTTGAACCTGCCATACTTAACATTGATTCGAGATTATTTACTCGAGGCTATTCTTGAAGCTCTAGAAGCTATTTAGGTGTAAAGAACTTCAATATATGAAGAAATCAGCAAGATGGTGATAAGTACATTGATTGTTCTAAAAACCTTTGTTTGACGGTCTTCAGGAATCTCGCGTACTAAGCACAAGGTATTTGTAAGCTTATTTATGTAAAACAAGATAAAGACGGCAAACAAGATGAAGAAAATTAACACTAGAGATCCCCCTCCCCACATTATACATATTAGATTACCAAACTATTTATGAAAAAGATAGCATTGACATCCGGTTCGCACAAAAATGTAAAAAAGTGACAAAGATCATTGCCACTTCATTAATCTATTATTTTTGGACAAGTACCTCATATCCATCCTCGAATTCTTCGATCAAGCAAACTTTAGGAGCGAATAATAAGTGCTTAAGTAACAAGAAATCAGGTACACAAATGCCAATATGGAAAGCCATAGCAATACTAAAGTAATGCATGTAGGCAGGATAATAAATGCCCCCAACTAAAAATAAGGTTGTGAAGGTAAGAAACGGTGTTAATAAAGAAATAATCATTCGGTTCTTCTTTATTCCTTCACATGCTTTGAGCTGGAAAGCTGGGAATAGCCGATAAAATTTAATATTGAAAGATACACGACACCCAGTTAATACTAACGGAATGACATGAAGTAATTTATGAATAGGAATCATGCTAATCAAAATCAGCATAAAAAACAAAAAATATCCGTCATTCAGATGAATTTTTGGGAATAGCAGGTTAATAGGCAAGTAGGTTAATATAAAGACTAGAATCATTGTTAACATCGATATGAATAAAATTCTGTATAGACCAATATCCCTTGAAAGGTTTATGGTTTTCCAGCAGTACATTGTCTCACCGTCCCAAACTTTCTATAAAACTAATTACTACCATACTGTACGACGGTGTGAAGAAAAAATCAACAACGAATTATAGATGTAAACGATTAATAATAAAGATTTATTTTTTCCCACTTTTAAAGAGCAGTAAGACCCCCGCTTTAAGCTTCTGAGTTTACAAAGAGGGTAAGGGGGGAACTGCTCGTAAAGGTCCCCGGTTGGTTCAACTAACCATAAAGTGAGGATCAAGAAAACCCCCACTTATAGAAGTTTCACTTTATGCAGAAAAAAATGATAAAAACTTCCTTTTGAGTAGGGAATACTATACAATAAAGAACAACAATGTGTGTGATAAGAAAGAGGGTAAGGAATGGATTCGATAGAAAAAAGATTGGAAACATTAGAATATTA
>DASQMK010000179.1:0-3524 GCA_035645575.1 Metabacillus sp. | reverse complement strand
TGGATGTGGTTTTGCGTTCTCAACATCATCAAGTGTGACGACAACATCAAAAAACTGATCAAGCTTTGTCAGCTTTAAGCCCATATTCACGGTATCACGGATTTTTGTTGTCACGATACCAAGCTTGAAGCCATGCTCCTTAAGAGCTTTAACTGTTTCAAAAACCGTTTCATATTCAGTCACAAGCACATCATGCTGTTCATGGTTAAACTTTCGATACACCTTCACCATTTCTTCTGTTTTTTCAGGATTGATGCTGTTAAACGTATCATAAAGAGTCGGACCGATAAACGGTAGGACATCTTCTCTTTTATATTGGTCTGGATAATACGAATGTAGTGTGTGGAGAAAGGATTCAATAATTAATTCATTTGTATTGATTAATGTTCCGTCTAGGTCGAATAATAGTGTATTAATTTTCATACGTCGCTTCCTTTCTTCTAGGCGCTGATTCAAGTTTTCGCCAAATCGCTGCAATTGTCATGGTTAGAATAATCGCTACAGACAAACGGATTACAAGTAAAGGCCATACTGGGATTCCTAATGGAATGAAAATTAAAGTATCCTCTACAACGGCATGACAGGACACGAGAAAAATGAAAGCTAGTGTTAAATCTTTATAGCTTACTCCATCTTCTTTTACTGCCTGAATCATGACACCTGCACCATATGCTAATCCGATTGTTAATCCGGCAACTAATGTCATCGACGTATTTTCCTTCATTCCAAGCATTCTCGTAACAGGTGCCATCCAGCGAGTAAATACATCTAATAATCCATAGTCCTTTAATAATTGAATGACAACCAATAGAGGAATCACAATTAAAGCTAGCTGTATGATTCCCAGCGTTGCTTTTTGTAAGGCTAGCCCAATAATTTCAAGCCATCCATTTGGATTGTCACTTGATTGGCTAACAAACCCATACTTGGCCGTTTCACCTCCACCTTGCCATGTTAGATTTACCACAATAGCAGAGACAAACGCTAATCCAAGCCTTACGAGCAAAATAATCCACAGTTTTAATCCAACTTTTGCAGCAACAGTTGATTCCACAAGTAAATTATGTGAAAACGAAAGCATTAGCGCTAAAATAAAAACTTCCTTCACTGTTAACTCAAGGGATAAAATCGCTCCAATTCCTGCATAAAGATTAAGGAAATTTCCAATAACAAGTGGAATTGCTGCTTCACCCGATAATCCAAATATCCGCATCAATGGGGATATGAGCTGAACAATCCATCCTAAAACAGGTGTATATTGCAGCAAACTGACAATCAATGTAATCGGAAAAATCACTTTACCTAATGTCCAGGTTGTTTGCAGGCCAGCTTTCACGCCTGTTTTCAAGCTATTCACCACTTTAACCCTCTCCCTTGGTGTTCAAATTTGATCAGCTAGGGTTTATCCCACTCTTAACGGACAGTAAGACTCCCACTGCAAGCTTCTGAGTTTACAAAGAAGGTAGGTGGGGATAACTGCCCATAAAGGTCCGATTGGTTCAACTAACCATCAGTGGGGATGAAGAACCCCCCACTGATAGAAGTTTCACTTTATTGACTAGCATCTAAATATCGTTCATTAGAATATCCCTTCATTCGGCGGTAAATCATGACCCCTACCGCAATAATGATAAGAACAATTGAAATCACCTGTGCGATTCGTAACGTATCTGTTAGCATTAAGCTATCTGTTCTAAGTCCTTCGACAAAGAATCGGCCAATTGAATACCAAATCACATAGGTTAAGAAAAGCTCACCGCGTCTAAAGTTTGCTTTACGAAGCAACATCAGACCGATAAACCCAACAAAGCTCCATAATGATTCATATAAAAATGTCGGGTGATAATATTGACCATTTATATACATTTGATTCACGATGAAATCAGGCAAAAGCAAACCTTCTAAAAACTCTCTTGTTACAGGTCCTCCATGTGCCTCTTGGTTCATAAAGTTACCCCAACGACCAATCGCTTGACCTAAAATAATACTTGGTGCTGCAATATCAGCTAATTTCCAAAAGGAAATCTTTTTCACACGAGCAAATACAGCCCCTGTAATAAATGCAGCGATTAATCCTCCGTGAATCGCAAGTCCACCATTCCATATTTTAATAATGTCACCTGGATTTTGAGAATAATAATCCCACTGAAAGATAACATAATAAATTCTAGCCCCAATGATAGCAATTGGAATAGCAAACAATACAAGGTCCACAAACGTGTCTTTATGTAATCCACGTCTTTCACTTTCCTTCACTGCGATGTATAGCCCAAGTAATGCACCGAGACCAATAATCACTCCATACCAGTGAATTTGCAGTGGCCCAAGTTCCAGAAAAATCGGATCAAGAGGCTTAATACTCTCTTCCATTTCTTCATCTCCCTACTGCGTATGATTGTTACTTTCTCTAATCCCTTCAACCAGGAGATGATTTTTAGCACAACCATACTTATTTTACTTGTTTTATGTATAGATATCTACCTAATACTTCCATTTATGGAATCGGAATATTCCCGATTCCACTTACCAAACACCTTTATTTGATGAGAGCTTATTCCTCTTCATGATCTCCTTCTTCAATCACACCAGCCAGCTTGTTTGTAAACTGCTCAGCTGCATTGACACCCATTCTTTTTAAGCGGTGGTTCATGGCTGCTACTTCGATAATAACGGATAAGTTTCGTCCAGGACGAACAGGAACCGTTAGCTTTGTAATATCTGTATCAATGATTCTCATTTTATCTTCTTCAAGGCCCAGGCGGTCATATTGTTTATTTTTATCCCATAGTTCGAGATTAATAACTAGTGTGATGCGCTTGAAGCTTCGAACAGCACCTGCACCAAATAATGTCATCACATTGATGATTCCCAGTCCTCTAATTTCTAATAAATGCTCAATTAACTCTGGTGCACTACCGATTAGGGTGTCTGTGTCTTCCTGACGAATTTCTACACAATCATCGGCAACAAGACGGTGTCCACGTTTTACAAGTTCAAGTGCTGTTTCACTTTTTCCGACTCCACTTTTTCCAATGATTAAAACCCCGACACCATAAATATCAACCAATACACCGTGAACAGCGGTTGTTGGAGCTAATTTTCCTTCTAGAAAATTCGTTAAATGACTCGACAAACGGGTTGTTTTCATCGGTGAGCGTAATACAGGAACTCCTTCTCGTTCAGATGCTTCAATTAGCTCTTGAGGAGTTTCCATTTCTCTTGTCACAATGATCGCAGGTGTTATATCTGTACAAAGCTCGTCCATGCGTTGCTTCTTTTCTTGTGGAGATAGTTGATGGAAAAATGAAAGTTCTGTTTTCCCAAGTAATTGCACACGTTCTTTTGGATAGTATGTAAAAAAGCCGGCCATTTCAATTCCAGGACGTGACAAATCACTGGTTGTAATCGGACGATTGATTCCTTCTTCCCCACTTACAATTTCAAAATTAAATTTATCAACAAGATCTTTTGTGCGAACTTTTGGCATGATGTATCCTCCTTTATGTACATGAAAAGCAAATGAT
>DASQMK010000178.1:0-13115 GCA_035645575.1 Metabacillus sp. | reverse complement strand
GCTCTCAAGACAGAAAACAGCTGAATTTAAAGACGTCAATATTAACAAAATTATTCACGATGTATCTAAAATTTGGGAAACACAAGCTATTTTAAATGATGTTACAATTGCAACATCAATTGAACCAATAAGCTTTACAGTTAAAGGAATCGAAAATGAACTAAAGCAAGTGTTTATAAATATTGTGAAAAATGGAATTGAAGCAATGGAAGGACGTACAGGTGAACTCAAGATTGAAACGAAAAAAATAGAAGATAATAGAGTCCTTATACGCTTTCAAGATCAAGGAAAAGGCATACCTAAGAAACAACTTGAAAAAATGGGTGAACCATTTTTCACGACAAAAGAAAAAGGAACAGGCTTAGGGTTAATGGTAAGCTTTAAGATTATTGAAAGTCATAATGGAAAGCTTGTTTTTACAAGTGAATTGGATAAAGGCACGACAGTTGAAATTACGTTGCCTTTATCCCACTCTTAACGGGCAGTAAGACTTCTACTTCAAGATTCGAGAGAAACAAAGAAGATAAGTGTGAGATAACTGCCCGTAAAGGTCCGATAAGTTTCTCTAGCCAACAGTGGGGGATGAAGAACCCCCCACTGTTGGAAGTCTCACTTTATCCTACTCTTAACGGGCAGTAAGACTCCTACTTCAAGATTCGAAGAAACAAAGAAGATAAGTGTAAGATAACTGTAAGATAACTGCCCGTAAAGGTCCGATAAGTTTCGCTAGCCAACAGTGTGGGATGAAGAAAACCCCCACTGTTGGAAGTCTCACTTTATCCCACTCTTAACGGGCAGTAAGACTCCCACTTTAAGATTCGAGAGAAACAAAGAAGATAAGTGTAAGATAACTGCCCGTAAAGGTCCGATAAGTTTCGCTAGCCAACAGTGGGGGATGAAGAACCCCCCCACTGTTGGAAGTCTCACTTTATCCCACTCAGTCGAAGCGGTCTAGAAGGGGCATTAACGTCATATAGAAATCAATTGAAGAACGAAGTGAATGTAGTTCATCAAGAATGACTTCAAAGTGGGCGCTTTTTCCACTTTCAATAATGTCTGGTCTGATAAGGCTTAATAAATCTTGAATTTTGTCTAATTTTCTTGGTAAGTCCTTCAGATCGTCTGAAGAACTCATTAAATGATAAAGGTCTGAATCTGTTAAATAGGGTTGAAATAACGAGATGATTTCCTTTCTTTGATGCTGTTCTAACCTACCCTTGTCAGTTACTATTAATTGTTCGCGAAGCAATTGAACGTGATGACTGGCTTTTTTTTGATCCTCTTTAAGAGGGATGGTAACCACGTACAAATAACCTTCACGGTTTTTAGTTATATATAAATCAAAAGGCTCTAACTCATTTTCTGCTGTTACCATAGTTGCTTTAAACTTTGTTTTCTCATTAGTAGACAGAAAGTAATGCACTTTGTTTTTACTATCTTGCTCAACTAAATCTAAGAAATTTTTACGTTTCAAAAACAGTGTATTTGAGATGGATGAACAATCTAGTATGTTAAGTTCGGAATCAAGGATAAAAGCAGGAACGGGTATAATGTCTAGAGTAAACATATTGTCCTCCATATCTTCTTCGTAATTTAGAATACCAAGTGAACATTTTCATTAAAACGAAATTCTTACTCTTTATTCCCTTATAATCCTTTAATTAAACGTTTGTTTAAGAGAAAAAAGTATACGTATTTACAAAATTTTAATAAAAATCAAAGGGATTCTAGTAACTTCCTTTATATTGGTAAAATCCTTCTGTGATATAATAAGGCTATGAAATCAATAGAAAGCGTGGATGGTTAATGAAGAAGCTTTCCTATCTATTTATCATTGTAGGTCTTTGTATTGTAGGCTACGCTGTTTGGGAAATACTTGATACGAAAATGCAGACATCTCAATCATTAGCAGAAGCTCAAGCAATTGTGAAGTCACCGCAAGATAAAGAAGTATATAAGGAAGAAGACGGAACGTTTAAACCGCCAATAGGTGAAGCAATTGGTATTTTACATATTCCAAGATTAGAAGCGAACCTGCCAATTGTAGAAGGAACTGACCCAGATGATCTTGAAAAAGGTGTCGGACACTATAAAGGCAGCTACTACCCTGATGAACGTGGGCAAATTGTTTTATCCGGCCACAGAGATACGGTGTTTCGTAAGGCAGGGGAGCTGGAAATTGGAGACTCCTTAGAAATCAAGTTACCGTATGGGGATTTTGAATATGAGATTATTGATACGAAAATAGTGGAGGCAGATGATGTAAGCATCATCACACTTCAAAATGAGAGGGAAGAACTTCTTCTCACAACATGCTATCCTTTTAGTTATGTGGGCAATGCTCCACAAAGGTATATTATTTATGCAAAAAGGATATAAAAAAACAACGATTTAGCTATGGATCAACCATCAAGCTAGGTCGTTGTTTTTTTGTTGGGTTTGATTGCAAAGTGTATAATTTATGCGGCCTCTTCTTCCTTCATAGATAGCTTTTTCTTATAGACGATTTTAAATAACGTAATGCTAAATTCATAGAGAAGAATTAATGGGATAATAACTAAAATGTCTGATATAAAATCTGGAGGAGTGATAAGAACTGAAACAACTATTAGGATAAAGTATGATAGTTTTCTTAATTTTGCAAGCAAATGTGGATTAATAATCCCTAGTCTTGTTAAAAACATAACAACAGCAGGCATTTCAAACTAAAAAACCAAAAGGAAGAGTAAGGTTGATTAAGAAGCTGAAGTACTTTTCAACGGTAAAGAATATTTCGAATTGAGAGCCTGCAAGAGTTTGTAAAAAGGATAAAACAATAGGAAACACTAAAAAGTAACCAAAGGCAATTCCTGATACGAACAAAAGAAAAATGCCTGGAATAAACGCTAGTGTTATTTTTTGCTCTTCCTTTTTTAAACCAGGTTTCACGAAAAGCCAAACCTGAAGAGCTGCAATAGGAAGTGTACGAAGAGAAAAGATAGGATAAGAAAAAGAATAAAAGAGCATAGAGTAATGAGGATTCTTTTTCGAAAGTTCAGATAAATGATCAACCAGATTCATTTCGGTTAAATCCATGTACATAACTCCTTTCTTTGGAAAAGGTGAATAACTAAGAAAAAATGCGAGCAGGATTGAACCTGCCTGCATTCATATCGTTTAGCTACCAGTATGACTTTTGGTCCTATCAATAGCTTGAAGCTTTTTATCCTCAGGTGATGGTGTGTTTTCCTTTGGATCATTATTGACTAAATCATTTGTTGCCTTCTTAAATTCCTTTAAGGTCGAACCAAAGGCTTTTCCGATTTCAGGAAGTTTAGATGGACCGAAAATAATTAATGCGATGACGAGAATTAATATTAGACCTGGAATCCCTATGTTTTGTAGCATCTACTATTCCTCCTATAAATAAGTTATACGATTGGCATACCGTTTCGTTGAAATGCAGCCGCTTCTAGAATGGACATACCTTGGCGTTCAGCGAATTCAACAAGCTTGTCCGAGACCGCTGGTGCAAAGGTAGTTGGAGGTGCAGCATGGCCCATTAATCGCTGTCTAGCAGAATTTCGTCGAGCAAAAGGTCCCCAGATGGCAAATGTAATACCCGGAGATTGACAATTAACGAAAAAGGTGTTTCCATCTGGTGAAAAGGTAGGGCCTGCTAATTCGCTGCCATTAAGTCGGTTCTCAGCAAATACATAGACCTCACCCTCAGGCGTTAACCCGATCATTCGATCTGATGCATTTCCGTCTTCGGCAATCCATAGATCACCCCAAGGTGTGATACAAATATTATCTGGTGATTCCAGGTTGTTTGCATCAGAAGATTCATAGAACAGCTCAAGTGTGTTTGTAGCTGGGATGTATCGATACACTCTTCCTTTTCTACTTGTTCCGGCTGAAGTGTCATCAAACCAGAAAACACCGCCTGCAAAGTAAGCACCCTCTAAGCGGCTGAAGATAATACATCCTTTTTGCTCAGCTTCAAGAGTTGGTTTTTCTGAATCGACATCCTTCCAAACGATACCAAACTTCTGACCTGGATTGAATCCGCTAGCATTTGTTCTTCCAACTTCCTCAATAGCAGCAGCTTGAAGTTTTCCACCTTTTTGAAGGGCACCAGGTTTTTGGCTTGTATCATTAGGAATAAATCGATATAGGAAGCTTTTTGATGCATCTTCTGTGAGATATACATACCCAGTAGCTGGGTCAATGGCTGTAGCTTCATGTGAAAATGCGCCCATATCTCTAATAGGTGTTTTGGAAAGTTCATTTTCCGGGTCGTTAGGGTCAACCTCAAAAACATACCCATGACCTTGATTCATCGTTTCTTCACAAGTTAACCATGTACCCCATGGAGTTGCTCCTCCTGCACAATTGCGAATTGTGCCTGAAGAGGATACGTATTCCTTTATCACTTCTCTTTCAGGTGTGACAAGAAGGGTTGTAGTACCACCTGTTTTGTTTTTATCATAAGGATTTTTCCCTTCAACAGGATATTTCGAGTTTTCACTTAATTCATGATTTCTAACAAGAATAGTAGAGTTATGTGGACCAGAAAATGCTGCCATTCCATCAAACATAGCAGGAACAGGACGTCCATCTGAGAGGCTTTCACCTTCTCGAGAAATAATCTTGTAATGGAATCCTTGAGGTAAATCTAATATACCATTTGGATCTTTTACTAATGGACCATATCCGCCAAATCCACTTGTTGCAGTACCAGCTGCCGCAAAACTCTTATTAGCATTTGCAATAGAAAAAACACCTGTAGCGCCTAAGGACAATGCAACAGTACTCATTCCTCCAACCTTCAAAAAATCTCTTCGGTTCATTCTTTTTAGGTTTTTTTCTCCAGTCATGTTAAAAATCACTCCCTATATTTTTGAGGTGATATCAATGGTGTTTCGTCTATGTACAAGCTATCAATTGGACGTTAATAAAATATAAATATTATGTAAATATTGCATTAACAAAGGAAAATAGGGAAAAAGCACCACTGTCGAGGACGTGTTATAGTCCTGAAAGGGTGCTTTTATCAGAGTAAAGATAGGATATCTGTAGGGATATCAGCTTCAACTATTATATTTTCATGTGTTAAAGGGTGTAGAAGAGCAATTTGTTTTGCGTGTAATGCCTGTCTTTTTATAAGGTCCTGACTTCCGCCATATAGGGTATCACCAATAATTGGATGGTTAATCGAACTTAAATGTACACGAATTTGATGTGTTCGTCCTGTTTCTAATTGCAATGATAAAATAGAAAGATTTGATTTCGGATCATATTTTTCCACTTTGTAATGTGTAATAGCTTTTTGGCCTTGTGGGGAAATTCTTCTTCGTGTGGCATGATGACGGTCACGTCCAATTGGTTTATCAATGGTTCCATTTAATGGAGAAAGTTTTCCTTTTACAATCGCAAGATACGTTCTTTTAATTTTTTTTACTTGTAAATCCTGATCTAAAATTGATTGTGATAAATCATGCTTTGCAAATATGACAGCACCAGAGGTATCTCGATCAAGGCGATGAATATGCCTGACTCGAATTTGTATACCATTTAGCTGATAATAAAAAGCAATAGCATTTGCTAGGGTTCCTTTTTGGTTAGGTTCATTTGGATGTGTATCCATTCCAGCTGGCTTATTGACAATGATTAAATGATCATCTTCGTAAAGGATGTCTACTGACACATTTTCAGGTAATACTCCATATTCTTCTTCTTTAAACAAGTGTAAATATAATCGGTCCTTTTCCTCAAGTTTATGGTTAACATCTGCGATTGTGTTATTTCTTTTAATAGCTGTTGATTGATTCCATTTTTGGATAAGAGCTTTAGAGGCACCCAGTTTCTTGGTTAAGAAAGAAAAAACGGTTCCATTTGCCCATTCCTTGGGAACTGTAACCTCAAGCCATTCACCTACTCGTTTCAACGATACATCATTCCTTCGTCTTATTGTGTGTAAAGAAAAGTATACAGAACATCGAATGGATGTACAATCTAGTTCCGGTAACACTTTCCTCTGCATTCTTGAAATCTACTGTGGTATGCTTAGTGGAGTTATACAGAAGGAAAGAGAAAGGTGATAGAATGAAGGTTGTTGTGGCATCAACGAACGAACAGGAAAATCATATTGCTGAGTTAGTTGAGCAATTATACACAGATATTTTTCCAAGATTCTTCCCGGATGAAAAAATAATGGAATTAAAGAAACTTAACGTCCTCCAACCACAGGCTTCTGATCAAATGTATAATGCGACATTAAAGGACGCATTCCAGATTATCTCTAGTCTTCAAGCTCTAGTAGCTGTATTGGATTTACTACAAGATGGTAAACATGAAGACGAGTATAAAGACATATTTGAACGCAACACTAAGAACTTAAATGATTACGGATATTTCTTTCCACTAACATTTTCTCAGTTTAAAGATGCGGAAAGTCAGGAAGGGCAGTTTAGTCAATTTATCAGACCGGCAAATCAATATATGATCTAAGTAAAACGGACAGTTTCCTCTGTGAAATTAGAGACAAATAGATGTACATTCTTATTATGCTAGTACGAGTTTGTCTTTAATGTCACACATTATATTGAAAAAAAGTACATCACTAATATGTAGTGGTGTACTTTTTTAGTTTATAAGATCTCCTGAGGGAACAATTAAACAATGGAGTCGGTCAGGTAAATTCCCCAACTCATACAGAAATAGAATGAATGAATCAGGTTTAAAATGGAAATTTCAGATCCTTATATAAATCTTTATATAGTATAAAAAATAGACAGGTTTCCCTGCCTATCTTTTATCAAACAACAGATTTATTTTCTTTTTGTTCAACAGATGTTAATTCAGGCTTTTTTTCTTCTTCTTTCTGTTCATCTGACATTAATCCTTTTGTTGCACTCTTAAATTCTGTTAAGGTGCGTCCAAAAGCACGTCCAATTTCTGGAAGTTTTGATGGACCGAAAATGATCAATGCGATAATAAGAATGAGAATTAAGCCTGGAATTCCAATATTAGATATCATCCTGACACTCCTAAGCAATTATTGATAGTTCATATAATGGATTAATTCATCACTTTTTCGCGATTTTTTCTCTTTTGCTTATCATGAGCACGGCTATGTGCGCGGTTACGATCTTCCTCAACTTCGTTTGATCTTTTTACACCTTGCGGAACTTCATTTGCATCAACTTTTTTCAAGCCCAAGCCTTCTTTTTCATAAACAAATGAGGCTCTTGTTGAAATAGCGGCACCTGGTTCAGTCACAAATGGGATAACTCGATAATCAGCTTGCCATTTATCAGGAGTAACTGTACAACGGACATAACCGCGATAATTATTAAAGAACTTAATATGAGGGTTTTCCCCTAAAATATGATCGGTATCTGCTCTTTCATCAGACCCATTTCCCCCCGAGGTGATGGAAGTACCGACAAACTCTGCACCAATTATCTTGGAGTTTTGATTGTTGAAATCTTCCAAAAGATTGGATGCCCAGCTTGCATGAACATCTCCTGTAATGACAATTAAATTGTTCATGTTCTTGCTCATAACGTAATCAATGATTCTCTTGCGTGCAGCCGGATAGCCGTCCCAGGAATCCATACTATATATTGGGGCAGAGTTTGTCCCAAAATTCCATTTAGCGAAGAAAATCTGCTGCGCAAGTACATTCCAGTGTGACTTTGAACTACCTAGATTACGTAGCAGCCAATCTTCCTGATCCTTTCCAAGCAACGTGCGATTAGGATTCGTTGATTCTTCAGAAGGTGCTTTGTTTCCATCACCATTTGCCTGATCGTCACGATACTGGCGTGTATCTAATACATTAAATGAAGCTAAATTGCCATACGAAAATTCACGATATAATTGCATATCCGCACCATTCGGTAAAGAAGATCTGCGAAGCGGCATATGCTCGTAATAGGCTTGATAGGCAGCCGCACGGCGCTTAATAAATTCTTCAACAGACTGGTCTTTTTCAGGAATAATATTAGCATAGTTGTTTTCAACTTCATGGTCATCCCATGTAACAACCCAAGGAAAAGAAGCATGTGCAGCTTTAAGATTCGCATCTGAACGGTACTGGGCATGACGATTTCGGTAGTCCTCAAGGGTGATGATCTCTGGACCGCTATGAGTCCGAACATTTCCTGTTCCAGATACATATTCATTTGGACCGTATTCATAAATATAATCTCCTAAATGGAAGACAAGGTCGAGATCTTCTTTAGCCATATGCTCATATGCTGTATAGTAACCATGCTCATACTGCTGACAGGAAGCAAATGCAAATGTCATACTTTTTACATTAGCACCAGCTTTAGGGAGTGTTTTCGTTTTTCCAACAGGGCTTAATTCATGTCCTGATTTAAATCGGTAATAATAGATATTATTTGGTTTAAGTCCATCCACTTCGACATGAACAGAATGAGCAAGCTCTGGTCTAGCAATTTCTGTCCCTTGTTTTATAATTTTACGAAAGTCTTCATCTTCGGCAATTTCCCATGTAACACTTACCGGTTGATCTGTCATTCCTCCGCCATTCAGCGGGTCGGGAGCTAGTCTTGTCCACAAAACAACACTATCTGAAAGCGGGTCTCCAGAAGCTACACCAAGTGTAAACGGATAGCTTTGAAATTTAGGAGCGGCATTAACTTTTGAATCTCCCAATCCCATAGAATTAGCAATTGTTAGTCCAAGAGATAGACCGGCAATTTTCCCAGCTCCCTGTAGAAAGTTGCGGCGATTAAACTCCTTCTTCTCTAAAATGTCCAAATTCATTCTCTTAATCAATTCATCAATTGGTCTTTCCGTCATCCTTATTTTCCCCTTTCTGATAAAAGTTTTAAATACGGGAATTATTATAATTTGCTTTTATTAAGGGTTAATAAAGAATTGTTAAGAGACCCATTTTTACCTTTTTAAAAAATAAGCTATATGAAACGGAACTTTTATACTAGAAAAATTCAATATATCAAAATATTGCAATGGGATATGTAATTGTTTTATAAATAGGGATAAAATTCTTAATTATTCGCGGTATTTCACTCCTATATTTCTTTACATTATCTTTAAAGAAAGTTAATAATAAATTGGAAAATAAGTCATATTTGGTTCTCCATTTAGTAACACATCGACTAGGTTATTCACTATTTTTTAATGAAATGTATGAAATATCAAAAGGAATTACAGTTAGGGATACAAAAGAATGGCTTATCGGGAAAACTATTTTGAAAGAGTAGAAAGTGGTATAGATACTAATCGTTATTTTAATAAAGAGATTATGGTAAAGATAGAGTTTGGATTTAATAAAGGGAAAGTTGTTGGAGTACTGTTGAGAAAGTTGGATGGAAAGAATAGATGATAATTCATTAACAAGTTTCTTTCATATAGATTGAGATAAATAAGTATTAGGTAAAGTGAACATTGGGGTCATAAGCCAAACAGGAATAGAAGAAAAGAACGTCTTCTATTCCTGTTTCCATTCATTTAATAGAGAACGGAGAGCTTCCTTATCTGTATTTCCGCCTTCTGCACGTGCTACTTCTTTTCCATCTTGATAGTGCACAAGGGTTGGTGTTCCAGTGATGCCATAATGATCCCATGCATCTTCATATTCGTATAAATTAAATTGTTCTATTTCTACACCTAATTCCTTAGCAACTGGCATTAAAACGGGTGTTGTAGCTTTACAATGGTCGCATATCGGGCTGAAGAAATAAACAATTGTATCCTCTTTGTTCTCAAGTTTTGTTTCGAGTTCATCAGGAAGAATGATGTTTTGGTAATTTGGGTCATCAAGCAGATCGATAGTAGCTTTTTTTAGGTCATCCTTCCCATATACATTTCCTTCAGCTTGCTGTTTGTTCTGATAAGTTGTTACAAAGGCTAATCCACCAAAAAGTATAAGAATAACTGCTCCAAAAATAAGTAATTTCTTCATCCTACTTACCTGCTTTCTTTAAAATTAAAAGACTTGTGATAAAAACAGTCGAAAAACCGATTAACGCTAAAAATGGAATCGTAATAAACCCTAACCAGTTTATGTATTCCCCAGTACACGGCACAATTCCGCAAGAGACAGAGTTTTCTCCTAAGAAGTCTATCTTTTGCACACCATAATGATAAATTGAAATACATCCTCCAATAGCAGACAAAACGAGTGTATAAAGGGCTATTTTATAATCCTTTTTAAAAACGCCTATTCCTAAAATGATGACAAGTGGATACATCAAAATTCGTTGATACCAGCAAAGATCACAAGGTGTATATTGCATAATTTCTGAAAAATAAAGGCTTCCTAATGTGGAGATAAAAGCTGCAGCCCATCCTATTGAAAGTAAATTCTCCATTTGTTTTTCATTTGAGCCTGACATAACATCCCTCATTTTTTTTCATATATACTTTAAATTATAATCGTAAGGGTTTTTACTGTAAAAGAATACATATAGAAATCCTTATGTTTTTGAACATTTTTTGAAAATTGGAAATGATTGATGGTTCTTCTTTCAATTATTTTTTGTAATGATCAGCCTCTTTTATCCTGAAAAAAATTTTCTAATTATAAAGAAGTCATCCTTATCTCATACTATATTCGAAAGGGGAGGATGATCTTGAATACTTCAACAATTCAAGAATGTATGACAACAAACGTAGCGACTGTTTCTTCTACACAATCAATTAAAGAGGCGGCAGCGCTAATGAGTCAAAACAATGTTGGGTCTATTCCAGTTGTTGATAATGGTCAATTAAGAGGAATTATTACTGACCGTGATATTACATTACGATCAACAGCAGAAGGACTTGATAGCAACACACCTGTATCACAGGATATGTCAACAAACCTTGTCTCAGGGCATACGAATATGTCTGCGGCTGAAGCAGCAAAAGTGATGGCACAGCACCAAATTCATCGCCTGCCAATTGTTGAAAACAATCAATTAGTAGGGATTGTCGCATTAGGTGACTTAGCAACAAACCAAATGTCGGATGAAGCAGCTGGACACGCCTTAACAAATATCTCTGAGCACAACAAAACTCAATAACATCTTGAAGAGGTTTGACGTTTGCCATGTCAAACCTCTTTTTATTTGGCTCTTTTCTAAAAGATTGTTGATTTTTAATAATTTTATTGAACATAAACTGATTAGGTTGATTGGAACGGATATGCGAGATTCCTGTGAGAGTAGCGTGACAGGTGAGACTCATGCAGAGCTGTGCGACGAGGAGGCTCACCGCACGGCCCCACCATTTTCACTCGCAAAAGGTCTTCATAGCCTGAATGAAGGCCAAAACGAAGTCATTTTCACTCACAAAAGGTCTTCATAACCGCTTGTGACCTGCATGCCAGGTCAGGTGGGTTCGATTCCCACGCAGTCCCGCCAACCTTTGATATATGACTTTTAGAGGTTTTTCGAGGGGAGTTAGAGAGGTTCTTCTCCATAGTAATAAAGCAAAAATACACCTTTGGTCACAAAGTGGTCACATTCATATTGTTATTCTTAAATAGCACTTAATAAGCTGCTCAAATTGATGAGCGGCTTCTTTTTGCATAATTGGTAAAACATGAGTGTACGTATCCATTGTGATTCCAATTGTTGAGTGGTCTAGGCACTCAGAAACAACTTTTGGATGAACCCCCTGTTGAAGCATTAATGTTGCATGGGTATGCCTCAAATCGTGAAATCGAATATCAGGTAAACCTGCACTTTTAATTATTTTATGGAAGCTTCTGCTCAGTTCAGCGGGTTGAATTGGATTACCATTTTTTTGAGCAAATACCAAATCCATAAAGTTAGGAAACGGTACCATTGCAGAAGCCATATTAGCCGCATTATCCATGATTCCTATCTATTCTTACTGGACGGTGAGATTTCTATGCGAGAACGGCATGGATTAGGACTCAAGGTTTAAGGAAGGCAATACTGACTCCGAAACATTTGAGGAAGATGGAGGAAAACTATTACTGGGCTGGTTACAAAGACTGAAGTCCTTTCCCAAAGGAATTAAAGGTAAAGCTACTAAAGGTATACGGAAAAGAACCTTACCCTTACACATGGACTGAACAGGACATTCACGAAGGATCAAGAAAAATCATCATTAAATACTTTAAAGCTTAATATTAATCTTTAATCAAATACAAACTCCTCCACATTACACAAAGTGATGGAGGAGTTCTTTATTGGTAAAGAGATTGGCGACGTCTGGTAAAAACTTTGGCATAGAGTGGTAAAAAAGATGGCATAAGTGGTAAATTCCTATGGCCGTAATCAGGAGGGGTGGACTTAGTATCTTGGAGGGCTAGCCAAGAATATTAAAGCTGATGCCGCCGTTTTAATATAAACTGGTTTATTTTAAGAATTAACTAAAGTAATGGGGATATATCTCTTTGTGAGTGTAAATCCAAACTTTCATCTCTTCTATCATTTGTTTATAACTAGGCACAATAAATGAAAAATCAGCTCTGTTATTAAGTAATGTTTTATCAACTTTGACTGAATCAAAGGGTAATATATTTAATTTATTTTCTTTAAACTTTTCATTCATTAGTTTTAATAAATCAAACTTGCTAATATTAGTATTGTTTACAAGATTATATATCCCTGTAACCTTCTCGCATGCGGCCCTTTCTACAGCTTTTGCTAAAGTTAAAGTTGTAACACCAGTCCAAATAGCAGATGTATAGCCATTAATTGACCCTTCCTGTTTCATAAACCAATTAAACAAACCAATTCCCTTGCTATTCATATCTGGACCTATTAAAGAGTTTCGAAAGGTTAAATTCTTGGTATCAACAACTTCACCCAAGGCCTTTGTTCTATCGTAAAACTTTTCCCCGTCACGAAAACTGCTTTCAATATAAGGAGGGGATTTTCCTGAAAAAACGCAATCCGTACTTAAGTGAATCAGTTTAGTATGAGTATTTTTTAATTGCTCAGCTATAAAATGAGGTAGATAGCTATTAATATAGATAGCTCTTGATGGGTTCCTATCACATGCCTCATTTAAAACACCGATACAATTTATAACAACGTCATAGTTTTTTGACAAGATTCTTTTTACTGCACACGGATCAGTAATATCACCGGTTATATTCTTGCAAAAAGGGAAAGGCT
>DASQMK010000177.1:0-7171 GCA_035645575.1 Metabacillus sp. | reverse complement strand
TTCTTATATGTATATGCAAGTGTGGACCGAGTCGGCACGTTTGTTGACCTATGGAAGGAAGAAAAACCAATTGATGATGTGCTAAAGCATGTGCGTAAGGCAAGCTCTCTTTTAAAGCCTGAAAAGGATTATGAAGATGCTTCCCTTGGCAGCTGGATTGCTTTTTTTGATCGGGAATTTGATAGCTGGTATGAGCGGGTCTCCTCTCCTAACCAGTTATTTCAAAGCCTTTTTCATCATTATTATTCTGCTCTTAAAAAGAAAGCACCTAAGTCTCCAGAGATGAAGCAGTTTTTTATTGTTCAGGCATCTGTTACAGTGTTTCTTAAAATTTTGCACCTCATTAATGAGACGAAGCCAACGGACTATATGTTACAACATATTATTTACCCATATATTGATCAGCTCATCGATAATGTTCAGGTAGCCATTTCTGAAATGAAGCGCTATGCTTTGCCGTTTGCTCTTGATCCGCTTTTGGCTGATAGTGTTGAACGTTTCCGCGAGCTGCTTTTTACAAGCAAGCATTATCAATACGAGCGGACAAATCTATATCAATTGCTTTGGATTGAGCTGCTTCGTCGTGATAAATTTATTTCGATTGAACGTGAATGGTTGGAGGAGCATCTTGAAGAAGAGATGAAGCAAGATCCTTCTTATGCAATTGAGTTTGAAATGGCGCTTATGCATTTAAACTTTCTCCAATCCCGGGATGATGAGATTTTTGAAGTCATGCGCACAAGATTTACACCTTCTGCCCTGCCATTTACGTTTCACTGGGTTGAGGATATTTTTAAAAAGAAAAATTGGAAACGGCTCTCTCATTGGATTTCTTATTTAATGAGTGGTTCGAACGAATATATTAATAGCCCATTACCTTTTGAAGAGAAACGGGAAACGATCCGCTATTTGCTGAGGTTTATTGGGCAATATGCCAATGCCATGAATGATGAAGGATTATATGAGCGCGCATGTAAGACGATGCTGCCGTTAAGCTATGCAGAATATCATGATTTGCTTTTAGATAAACAGCAATACAAAACATGGATTGAGCTGCAAACACTGCTAGGGTTTTCCCTTGATGAAATCGATACGTATGTATTAAAAGAGATTGAAACGAAAGAACCTGGTGTGCTATTGCCTCTATATGTTCATTCTGTTCAGCAGGAAATCGGCATGAAAACACGTGAAAATTACAAAATGGCTGTGCGCTATTTAAAAAGAATCAAAGCCCAGTACAAAAAGCTTAAGCGTGAAGAGGTATGGGAAAATTATATTTTACAGCTGGCTGAAGAGCATAAACGACTGCGTGCCTTTAAGGAAGAATTAAAGAAAGGAAAGCTAATTCATGATTAATACCGTTGAAATTGTGTTGCATGCAGAACAAATTGAGGATCACCATTTTTATGTGTATTGCACATCAGCACATGATGAGCATCATGTGGAAATTAATGAATTTGCACGTTACCTTTTCACATGGCATGAATCGTCCTTCTTCGGCACTAAGCTGGAGGATATTAGTGATGCTATCGGTCTTCCGGCTGTCCGGCTATCTCCTTGGATGATGGTCGAGCTCCTAGGGAAGGAAACCTATAATTCACTCGCTAGTATTGAACTATCAGATGATGCGCATCGGTTTGCCGATACTGCCCATACCATTTATGAGTTGATTTCAAATGGAGAGTACCTGCCTGATTTTGAGGGATGGAAAAATGGTGTGCTGAGGTTTAAGGATACTCATAATCAGTTAGAGGGATTTGCTCTGGACTGGTTTTCAGCAGCCATATCAGACATGATTGCCCACGACCATCTCCTCCGTAATGCATGGGAGGAGATTATCAATTCCTATCCAGTGCTCACAACCTTTCAGGGGCATTTCATCGATGAAGCGGATTTTCTTGAAAGAATTGGCTGGCATAAGGATGACACTCCTTTCACTGTTGGGCTCCGTTTAAATGAACCAGAAACAGATACAGACGAATGGCAGCTTGAAATCATTTTGCGCAGCAAGGCAACTCCAGATGAATTGGTGCACTATCAAGGGAAACATGATCTTCCTAAAAAGTGGCATCCACATCTTGAAAAAATTGAACGTGAGCAGGAGCGCTTTTCAGAAATCGTCCCATGGCTAAGCTTCGAAACTGGTACAACATATGTAACAGAGGATGAAGCATGGTTGTTCTTAACAGATGCAAGTGAAACCTTGATTCATATGGGGGTTGAGATTCTTCTTCCGTCATGGTGGCAGGTTGTGAAGGATTCACAGATCATGTTAAAAGCAAAAGTTTCTTCTACTCCACGAGGTCAATCATTTGTCGGAATGAACTCCCTTATCGATTTTAACTGGCGCTTTGCAACAAATGGAGTGGAAATGAGTGAGGAGGAATTTCTTGCGCTCGTTTCTCAGCAGCGTCGCTTAGTGAATTTTAACGGTCAGTGGATTAAGCTGGATCCCGCTTTTATCAAGCAAGTACAGGCAATTTTGAAAAGAGCTGACCGGGAAGGCTTGCACTTATCCGATATTCTTCATCAGGAGCTAAATGCAAGAGATCTTGATGAGGACGTAGATCAAGATGAGATAGTAGATACACGTGCATTTGCGAATATTCAAATTGAGCTTAATCAGCAAATGAAAGGCATGCTTCGTAAGCTTACAGATACAAATGAGCTTCCGACACACAAGGTTCCAGCTGATTTTCTTGGCGTCTTGCGTCCTTACCAGCAAAACGGTGTTGACTGGCTATTATTTTTACGAAGTGTATCCTTTGGTGCCTGCTTAGCCGATGATATGGGGTTAGGAAAAACAATTCAAATGATTGCTTATTTTTCCTATGTAAAAGCTACTGAAAAGCCTGAGCAGCCAGCACTCATCATTGCCCCAACATCTGTGCTCGGTAACTGGCAGAAGGAATTTCAAAAATTCGCCCCACATCTTCGGGTGAAGCTTCACTATGGTCCGAATCGACCGAAGGAAGAGAAGTTTATGGAGTCCATTAAGGGTTACGATGTTGTCATCACATCCTACGGCTTGTCACATGCTGATTTTGAGGAAATCTCAGCTATTCAGTGGAGCACGATTTGCCTTGATGAGGCGCAAAATATTAAAAACGCTCATACAAAGCAATCAAAAGCCATTCGTAAGCTGCGCGGACAACACCATATTGCCTTAACAGGTACACCGATGGAAAACCGCTTAACAGAGCTTTGGTCAATTTATGATTTCCTTAACCACGGATATTTAGGAAGCTTGCATAGCTTTCATAAGCGCTATGTGCTGCCAATTGAAAAGGATCGAAATGTTGAACAAATTGAACAGCTTCAGCGCTATATCAAGCCATTTTTACTAAGAAGAACAAAACGAGATGAACAGGTTGCCTTAAATCTCCCTGAAAAGCAGGAGCAAAAAGAATATATTCCTCTTTCAATTGAACAGGCGTCCCTATACGAGCAGCTTGTAAAGGATACGTTTGAACAGGTTAATTCTTTGGCAGGGATGCAGCGTAAGGCACTGATCTTGAAGATGCTTGGAAAGCTGAAGCAAATATGTAATCATCCTGCCCTTTATTTAAAAGAGCAGCAACCGAAAGAGCTTATCTCTCGTTCACATAAAATTGAAAAGTTAATCGAATTAACAACATCGATTCGTGAGCAGCAGGAAAGCTGTTTGATCTTCACTCAGTATATTGGCATGGGTGATATGATGAAGGATTTGCTTGAAAAGGAATTTGGTGAAAAGGTTCTTTTCTTAAATGGAAGTGTTATGAAATCAGAGCGTGACCGTATGGTAGAAGCCTTTCAGCGGAAGGAGTTTCCATTCTTGATTCTTTCCTTAAAGGCTGGTGGAACAGGCTTAAACTTAACAGCGGCAAATCATGTGATTCATTATGATCGATGGTGGAATCCAGCAGTAGAAAATCAAGCAACAGACAGAGCGTATCGCATCGGCCAGGACCGCTTTGTCCATGTTCATAAGCTTATTACAACCGGAACGATTGAGGAAAAAATTGATGATATGCTTGAGAAAAAACAATCATTAAACGACGAAATCATCCAAAGTGAAAATTGGATCACAGAGCTTTCATCAGATGAGCTTGAAGAGCTCTTTACCTTATCTATGAGTTAAGAAGGAGTTCATAGTATGGCGACAAAACAAAAAAGCAAGAAGAAAGCGACAGAAAAAAAAGCCCCGCAATGGGAGAAGCTTGTAAAGTTAATTGAGAAGAAGGTTTCTAAGTAAAGCGACAGTTTCGGCTGTCGTTTTTTTGTTTTTTGGTGTTACACATTGAGTCTCTCTTCCATTACCTTGATTCTCATATCATGGATTCCCATTTGTGAGCTCAAATGATACACACCCGATTTCAAATCATTGACATTCATTTCATATACCTTGAAGGCACCACGGTGTTGTTCAAGCTCTGTCTCGATTTTCACAAAAGGACTTCTAAATTCTGAAGACATGTTGTCCACTTTTGTTTCTAAGTCGCCTATACGATTTTCAACGTTTTCCATGCTTGTTTCTAAAGCTTCCACTCTCGTCTCCAGGCTGTCCATTCTTCCTTCTAATGTTTCCATTCGCGTCTCCAGGCTGTCCATTCTTCCTTCTAATGTTTCCATTCGCGACTCTAGGCTGTCCATTCTTCCTTCTAACCGATCGAGACCATCCTTTACATCGTGAACATCCTTTGAAATTTGGTCCAGTTTGATATTGATGATAGTCGTAAATTGGTCTAATTTATTATCAATACTAGTCATAAATTGCTTTAATACCTCTTCCATTCCTTCCACCTCCTTTTTGAATATTATACCACCTCAGCTTGAAAAAATCGGCTGACCACACACAATTACCAGTGATCAGCCTTCAATATGAGGTCTTAAGGGGATACCATTGATTTTCTCTAAATGAAGAGAAGTCGGGGTGATATTAATTTTCTAGCTCAACTAATTCACGCGGCTTCCCGCTCATAAAGCGGACAGAATCAGCCACTACTTCTGTTACATACACTCGATTTCTTTCGGCATTTTCATAGCTGCGCGTTTGAATACGGCCTGTGACACCTACGACAGATCCTTTTCGGCAGTAGTTAGCTGTATTTTCCGCCGTTCGGCGCCAAACCGTGCAATTGACGAAATCCGTTTCAATTTCCCCAGCTGCATTTCTAAAATTCCGGCTAACAGCAAGTGTAATATTGGCGACTGGAGCGCCATCAGCGGTATACCGAATTTCTGGATCCTTCGTCAACCGGCCGACCAAGATTATCTGATTAATCACCTCAAACCTCCTTTCCTTTTATGTACACCCGTATTGTAAACGATGAATAACAATTGGAAAAATGAGTAAAATGTGGTTTTGTTTAATTGATAGATCATGAAACTCGTTTTTCTTTGAAGCAGAAATATCGTTTCCTTTTGAAACTCCAGATGTTTGTAAAAATTTTTAAAAAAAGTTGATCAGATTATCATTGTAGGGAATTTACAAGGTTGTAAGTCCCTTACAATTTAATACGGGAAGAGATATTTTCAACTGGTTTTTCTTTTTCTGATTACTCACTTTTCATTTTATTGTAGCTACTTGATCCTTTGATTGAATAAAAGTTTACTTCTAACAAAAAATAACAGTATGTTAATGATCAGGAGGAAAATGATGAGAAATATGAAAAAGAAGAAATATATATTTATTCTTTTAGTCATTCTTTTAAGTGGAACGATTTTAACACTCCAGGAAAGCAAAACTGATGCCTTTTCAAATCAAATTATTCAACGGGGGTCAGTTGGGGATGATGTAATTGAGTTGCAATCTCGTCTAAAGTATATTGGCTTTTACAAAGGGGAAATTGATGGTGTTTTTGGCTGGGGGACATATTGGGCGCTTCGGAATTTCCAATCTGAATTCGGACTCCCTGTCGATGGGTTAGCAGGTTTAAAAACGAGGCAAAAGCTTGTTAGTGTAACGAAATATGATTACACTAAGGAGGCTGATCAAGCTCAAAAACCAACAGCTATTAATGTTCCAGCTGGTTTTTCTCAAAATGATATTCAACTTATGGCTAATGCTGTTCATGGAGAAGCGCGTGGTGAACCTTATATTGGACAAGTTGCAGTGGCAGCTGTTATTTTAAACCGAGTGGAGAGCCCAACATTTCCTAATTCAGTATCAGGTGTTATCTTTGAACCATTGGCTTTTACTGCGGTAGCTGACGGACAAATTTGGCTGACTCCTAATGAAACGTCAAAAAAAGCTGTTCTTGATGCTATTAATGGCTGGGACCCTACAGAAAATGCGCATTATTATTTTAATCCTGATACGGCAACAAGCAGTTGGATATGGGGAAGACCTCAAATAAAACAAATTGGGAAACATATTTTTTGTAAATAGCATGATGGAATGAATTTTGAATTATTTAGAGAAAACTTTAATGTGTTACCAGTTTCCATTAGCTTAGGTATTACGGGCTTATGGTTATCCATTTTGATATTTCTGCATCCAACAAAGAAAACGCATTCTTTATAGAATCGCGTTTTCTTTCATCTATTTATTTTTTACTCTTTGCATCCTTTTGACCTTATATTGTTCAAAATCCCACTTAGATAAAAATTCTTTTGTAGATGTATAGCCTGACTCATAGAGAAAATTGATTTCATCCTCATTCAGTTCAAAATCAGTTGTATTGATGTCTCTAGTCGGAATTTGAACAGTGCGTTCAATCGTTTCTTCGTTCAAATGTCGTAAATCATGGGCTTGAAGCATCGTTTTAAAAATATTTTTGAATAGGTGGATTGGCGTAGGTATAACTGGATCTATGTTAACTTCATCTTTCACAAAACGGAAGCCGAATGTTGGAAACCGAGGGTTTTCGGTATCAAATAACCATATTGGGAAGTTACTTAGTAAACCGCCATCTAAAATGTAGGATTTTTTACGGTCTTTTGTTTTCCATATAACCGGACGGTAGAAAAATGGCAAAGATGCACTCATCATAACCGCAGTTGAAACCTTTAAATCAGCTGGAGTCATCCTGTAGCGATCCAAATCATCTGGCAAAATAAGCATTTGGCCATTCGAAATATCAGAAGCAATAATCTTCAACTTTCCTTCAGGCAGATCAGCAAATGTCTTAATGCCTTTTTCTTGAAGAAGTGAATCCACCCACGATTCCAAATAATCGTTTTTATA
>DASQMK010000176.1:0-4876 GCA_035645575.1 Metabacillus sp. | reverse complement strand
TAAAAAATAAATTTTCCATAAAAAGGAGACGGAATAATATGCCATACATTGTAGACGTATACGCTCGTGAAGTATTAGACTCTCGCGGTAATCCAACAGTTGAAGTAGAAGTACACACAGAATCAGGCGCAATGGGTCGCGCTTTAGTACCAAGTGGTGCTTCAACAGGTGAATATGAAGCAGTTGAGCTTCGTGACGGTGACAAAGAACGTTACCTTGGTAAAGGTGTTCTTCAAGCAGTTAAAAACGTAAACGAATTAATCGCTCCAGAACTTCTTGGTTTTGAAGTAACTGAGCAAATCGCTATCGACCAAGCATTAATCGAGCTTGACGGTACTGAAAACAAAGGTAAATTAGGTGCGAACGCAATCCTTGGTGTATCTATGGCTGCTGCTCGTGCTGCTGCAGATTACCTACAAGTTCCTTTATACCAATACCTTGGCGGTTTCAGCGCGAAAACTCTTCCGGTTCCAATGATGAACATCGTTAACGGTGGAGAGCATGCTGATAACAACGTTGACATCCAGGAATTCATGGTTATGCCAGTAGGTGCTGAAAACTTCCGTGAAGCACTACGTATGGGTGCAGAAATCTTCCATAGCCTAAAATCAGTATTAAAAGGTAAAGGCCTTAACACTGCTGTAGGTGATGAAGGTGGATTCGCTCCAAACTTAGGTTCAAACGAAGAAGCTCTTCAAACAATCATCGAAGCAATCGAAAAAGCTGGTTACAAACCAGGTGAGCAAGTAATGCTAGCTATGGATGCTGCATCTTCTGAGTTCTACAACAAAGAAGACGGTAAATACCATCTTTCTGGTGAAGGTGTTGTGAAAACATCTGCAGAAATGGTTGACTGGTACGAAGAAATGGCTTCTAAATACCCAATCATCTCTATCGAAGACGGTTTAGATGAAAACGACTGGGAAGGTCACAAACTATTAACTGAGCGCCTTGGCGGTAAAGTACAACTTGTTGGTGACGACCTATTCGTTACAAACACTAAGAAGCTTTCTGAAGGTATTGAAAAAGGAATCGGTAACTCAATTCTTATCAAAGTTAACCAAATCGGTACACTAACTGAAACTTTCGAAGCAATCGAAATGGCAAAACGCGCTGGTTACACAGCAGTAATCTCTCACCGTTCTGGTGAAACAGAAGACAGCACAATTGCTGACATCGCTGTTGCAACAAACGCTGGTCAAATCAAAACTGGTGCTCCATCACGTACAGACCGTGTTGCGAAATACAACCAACTTCTTCGTATCGAAGACCAATTACAAGACGCTTCAAGATACGATGGAATCAAAACTTTCTATAACTTAAAGAAATAATGTAAGTTGAGGGAACTGCCGCTAGGTGCGGCAGTTTTTTTGGTGTGGAGTTTTGGCGAAATTTGTCTAATCGAAGATAAATCCGAATAATCGTTGATAAATCGAAAAAATCGAAGATATGTTCCTAATAATCGGAGATAAATGCTAAAGTTGAAGCAGGATTTTTTGATAACATAGGGAAGATATAAAGAAATAACAAATAAGGAGGAAAAAATGATACTGAAAGAACGAGAAGTCCCCCGTATAATACTTCAGTTAAAAGCATTACTTTCGAGACTGCCCCAGCATCATACAAAAATCCCCCAAATTACATTAGAATTAAACAAAAGAACAGCTGGCTTTAAAGGAGAACAAGCAATTGACTATCCACTAAGTTTTTTAGATGAAAAGGACTACTACATTTTCCATGATTTACGGCTTAGAACAAAAAACCACTTTTTTCAAATAGATACATTAATCCTTACAAAAAATACCGCTATTATTTTGGAGGTTAAAAATTTTTCTGGAACAATTTATTTTGATTCCGATTTTAAACAGCTAATACAATCTAAGGATGGTATAGAAAAAGGATTCACTTACCCTCTTACTCAATTAGAACGACAAGAAATCTTGTTAAGAGAATGGCTATTATTGAACAAATTAAATTCACCAACCATTACTTCACTAGTTGTCATAAGTAATTCCTTCACAATTATTCGAACTTCCACTGAAAATAAAAGTCTCCATCAAAAAATTATCCATAAGGAAGAACTACCTTATAGAATTGTTCATCTTGTTCAAACTTCAACACATAAAACTATAGAAGAGAAGGATTTAAAAAAGATTAGCAGAGTACTATTAAAGCATCATACTATTAGGGAAACTTCAATATTAGATAGATACCAAATCAAAGAAAGGGAAATCTTAAAAGGAACAATCTGTAAGGAATGTGGCTACCTCCCCTTAAACAGAATGAAGGGTAACTGGTATTGTCCATACTGTAAAAAGAAAGATAAGCTAGCACATGTTCAGGCTTTGAATGAGTACAAGCTATTATTCAAACCTACAATAACAAACGCTGAAGTCAGACACTTCTTGGTGCTAAGCTCTGGACCGACAGCCAATCGGTTACTACATTCAATGAATCTGAGGTATACAGGAGAAAATAAAAGTCGATTATATTATCTTGAGTAAGATCTGATTATGTCGTAAAATGTCTAATCGTCGATAAATTTATAAAATCGAGGATAAATCTACAGAATCGAAGATATATCCAAAAAATCGAAGATAAGTACAAAAATTATGAGTTCAAAGTAGTAATACAATACCTAATTTCTAGTTTTACTTAATAAAAAAATACTAATCGACTTAAACGCATATTGTATCCCCCACCCACTTATGGTACATTTAAACTATCTATTTGTGCGCATTTCAGGAGGTGTCAACTCATGCATACAGCATTAATTATTCTACTTGTTCTCGTTTGTATCGCTTTAATTACAGTTGTGTTATTACAATCTGGTAAAAGTGCAGGATTATCAGGTGCGATCTCTGGTGGTGCTGAGCAGCTTTTTGGTAAGCAAAAGGCTCGTGGTTTGGATTTAATTCTACACCGTGCAACGATTGTATTATCCGTATTATTTTTTGTTTTGACAGTTTTAGTGGCTTATGTCGTACAATAATGATAAAGAGTAAGGGTCTGTAGAAACAGGCTCTTTTTTTATTAAGGGAAAATATAAAGTTTAAGGGTCTAGTCAAAGTAGGAATTGAAGATAAAGAACACCTTCTATTCCTACTCGCCTTATGCTTGTCGCCGATAAACGGGCCTTGTGCTTTTCTTATAAGTGAACATATTAGTCAAGATCTACTAAGTTTGTTTAAAATAGTATACATACTGTAAGTAATACTGAAAGACCATCTGGGTTAAACTAAATAAAAGATGTAGAAGGAGTCACAAAGAAATGAAAAGAGTTTTACCAAAACCATTTACTTTTGAAGGTGGAGACAAAGCCGTGTTGTTATTACACGGATTTACAGGAAATACAGCAGATGTACGGATGCTTGCGCGCTACTTAAGTGAGAGAGGGTATACCTGTCACGCCCCACAATATAAAGGACATGGAGTACCACCAGAGGAGCTTGTTCACACAGGGCCAGAAGATTGGTGGAAGGATGTCGAAGAGGGGTATGAGCATCTAAAACAAATGGGATTTGAAGATATTGCTGTTGGGGGCTTATCTCTTGGTGGAGTGTTTTCCTTAAAATTAGGTTACACAATGCCAGTTAAGGGTATTATCCCAATGTGTGCACCGATGTATATTAAAAGTGAGGAAGTTATGTATCAAGGCGTACTTGAGTATGCTAGAAACTATAAGAAGTTTGAAGGAAAAACTCCAGAACAAATTGAAGAAGAAATGAAGGAATTTGAAAAAACGCCTATGAATACATTAAAAGCGCTGCAGGAGTTAATCGCCGATGTGCGTAATAATGTGGATATGATTTACTCGCCAACCTTTGTTGTACAAGCTAGACATGATCACATGATTAACACGGATAGTGCAAATATTATTTATAACGAAGTAGAAAATGATCATAAACAAATAAAATGGTACGAGGAATCCGGGCACGTGATCACACTTGATAAAGAACGTGATCAATTACATGAGGATGTGTATCAATTTTTAGAGAGCCTTGATTGGTAAACATAAAAAAGTAAAAGGAGGATGATGACATGGACCAAGACATTCAAGTACATATTGATAAGTTGCTTTCTTTTATGAAGGAAGAGGCCTATAAGCCATTAACTGTTCAGGAGCTTGAAGAAGCATTTGGAATTGAAGACTCTGCGGTGTTTAAGGAGTTTGTGAAGGCATTAGTTGTCATGGAGGACCAAGGACTAGTTGTTCGTACGCGAAGCAATCGCTATGGCTTACCAGAAAAAATGAATCTCTTAAAGGGGAAATTAATAGGTCATGCAAAAGGGTTTGCTTTTGTTGATCCAGAAGATACGAGCTTAGATGATATTTTTATTCCGCCGACTGAGCTGAAAACTGCGATGCATGGAGATATTGTTCTTGTAAGAGTAAGTCCAAAAACAGGTGGTTCAAGACAAGAAGGAACCATTATTAGAATTTTAGAGCGTGGGGTAACCGAAGTAGTCGGTACTTATACTGAAAGCAAAAACTTTGGATTTGTTATTCCTGATGATAAAAAAATTGCAAATGACATTTTTATCCCAAAAAATGCTTCAAACGGAGCGGTTGAGGGACACAAAGTTGTTGTTAAACTAACAACATACCCTGAAGGACGAATGAGTGCTGAAGGAGAAGTTATTGAAATTTTGGGTCATAAAAATGATCCTGGTGTTGATATTTTATCGGTGATCCATAAGCACGGACTTCCAGGACCATTCCCTGTTGAAGCATTGGAACAAGCAAATGATGTACCAGAAACAATAAAAGAAGAAGATATAAAGGATCGCCGCGATCTTCGAAACGAAACAATCGTCACAATTGATGGAGCAGATGCAAAAGATTTGGATGATGCAGTAACCGTTCAAAAACTAG
>DASQMK010000175.1:0-5232 GCA_035645575.1 Metabacillus sp. | reverse complement strand
AGCGCCCTTTTGTATAGGCAGAGCATTTCATTAATACATATCTAGTTTGATTGTCTTCAAAAAACAAATGATTTCTTTTTGTTAATACAATACTTGCAACATACGGCTCCCTTTTTTCGATCATGAATTGACTTAATTGATATATTTCAAATAATTCCTCTTCCTCTAGATGTGAAACAGGCACAATAATAAATTGGGTTTGATGCAAACGAAATGAATCATACCTCCCCACTTTTACGATATCTGTTACCTTAATTCCATATTCCTCTTGAATTGTTTTTTTCACCACATTTCCCCCCAGCATTTTCATTCCCTATTCTATCGTAATCATCTTTTCTAAACTTTATGATTAATTGAGGAAGGGAGTTATGATTTTATAGAGAAGTAATAGATAAGGGGCTAGATTCAAATTTATAAGTTCCACGATTAACAAGCCCTAATCTCGTTAAGAATGGTTAAAAGTCATTGTTTGATTGTTTGCATGAATATATATATTAACAACTTCATACAATGAATGAATACACCATATGCAAATTAAAAGAATTGGGTGATCAAGATGAAAAGCAATGAAAAAATGGATATTGTTGAAAAAACAGCTAGAGATTGGTTAGTGAAACGCGGAGTAACAATAGAAGATATAGCAGACCTCGTTTATTTTCTTCAAGAGAAGTATCATCCTGATTTATCTATGGACGATTGCATTGAGAATGTAGAGAGAGTCTTAACGAAAAGAGAAGTTCAAAACGCCATTCTTACTGGAATACAGTTTGATATACTATCTGAAAAGGGACAATTAGAGGAACCGTTACAATCCATTATAGCTACTGATGAAAGCCTATATGGTGTAGATGAAATTTTAGCTTTTTCTATTGTCAATATATATGGATCAATCGGCTTCACTAATTATGGGTACATCGATAAGATGAAGCCTGGTATTTTACAATCCCTTAATGATAAATCACAAGGAAAATGTCATACATTTCTAGATGATATTGTCGGGGCTATTGCCGCTGCTGCTTCAAGCAGACTTGCCCATCGTGCTAAAAATGTTGAATGAGTAACAAAAGCGCAAGCGCCTTGGTCAGCCTAGGGCAAATAAGACGATTTAGAATAGAAGGCGTTCTTTGCCTTCAATTCTAAATTGGCTTATGACCTCGAGGGGCTAGGAGTTGGAGCTGGATGCCGAGCACTTATCCACAGTACAAGAATTTTATAAATTCCTAAGCAGTAAGAAAAGAGCAAGCGTCTTGGTCATCGCCGTACAAACTGAAGGAGCATCGACTGAGATAAGTCTCGCTATCCATTAGGGGTTTTATCCTAATGGACAGCGAGACTTACCGGACTTTTACCGGGCAGTGAACTCTCACACTATGTTCTCCCTCATTTTATACTACCCGTTAAAGCGGGGCAAAGGAAACACGGTAAGCGAAGCGAACCGATGTTGACTTATCGTAGGGGGATGATTTGAAGTTTGATAGGCGCTGGAGCTAGACACTAAAACTAAGTACATAATTTTATACTTTCTTATACCTTTAAAGAAAGCCATTTAGACTGATTAGAAGCTGCTAATCACCGTCTAAATGGCTTTCATTTATTATGAATGTATTAAGTTTAAATAGTCATGTAGCGAGTCAACTGAGAATGTTGGTTGTTGTCCATAGCTCTTTAAATGTTCTTTTGTGGTAACACCTGTATGAACGAGCAATGTATCTAACCCACAGTTCATACCAGCTTTTATATCTGTATCATAATTATCTCCAACCATGATTACTTTGTTCGGGTCAACTCCAAGGACTTGTAAGGCTTGTTCAACAATGATTTTCTCAGGCTTTCCGATGAAAATCGGTTTTGTATTGGTCGAAACTGCTACAACAGAGGTTAAAGCACCATTCCCTGGTAGCAGACCTCTTTCTGTTGGAATGGCAATATCGGCGTTGGTGGAGATAAATGTCGCCCCATTTCTTACGGCAATACAGGCTTTCGCAAGCTTTTCATATGATATATTTCGATCAATTCCTGTAACAACAAAGTCGGGATTTTCTTCTACAAGCTGTAGCCCGCTCGATTGAAGCGCTTGTTTTAACCCCTCTTCACCTATCATATATACGGAAGCATTTGTTTTTTGTTGAGCAATAAAGTTTGCTGTCGCCTGACTAGTTGTGAACACTCGATCTTCTGTTGCTTGAATATCAAATTCATTTAGCTTTTTTGCAACCTGTTCAGGAGTTTGTGATGAATTATTTGTAACGAATAAATAAGGAATATTTTTCTCAACTAAAAAATGGACAAACCGACTTGCATCTTCAATCCGCTCTGTTCCTCGATACATTGTACCATCTAAATCTATAACGTAACCCGCATAAGTTTTCAATTTGATTTTCCTCCTGTTTTATTAAGAAGGCTGTTTTCGCATACTTTGTTGTTTTTAATGAAGTGTTAAAGGTGAAAATTAGTTCGTTCCACTGCGCTCCAGACACTCGCTTTCCGCGGGGAGGAAGCCGAGCCTCCTCAGCTTCGCCTGCAGGGCTCGGCCATTCCTCTTCTCCCGCAGGAGTCGAGTGTCTTCCGTTCCATTCCACTATAGAGTTAGATAGTATTAAAAAGCAACAATTTTTGCAAAAACAACCATTAACATTAAGTAAAGACCAAGCGCCCTGATCAGCTAGACAGGCTATTAGACGCTTGAGTAAGACACCGATACTATATACAATATCTATACTGTCTGATATTCCAATAGAAAGAGGATGACATGATCGTCATCCTCTTTCATCCAATTATTTGTTTAATGGCTTGAAAGCAGAAACTGGACCTAACTCATTTTCAAGGTATGTTCTTACATCATATGTAAAACTAGCCAATCCTAGTTTATGAGAGGATATAGTTGTGATTAGTTCCTGATGATTTACCTCAAGATAGTCTTGAACTAATTTTTTTCTTAGCAAAATAATTTGCTTTAAATCTTTAGAGTTTTTGTCATTAACCACTTTTTCATCTAAAAGAATGTCAATAATATCCTCATAGCTTCCTGGATCTCTCATAATAAATCCATCGATCATTGCATTACCCACATCAATGATCGTTTCAATAAACATATGACTAATTCTTTCTAGAGCCGCTTTTTCAATTTCACTGCTCCACGAAGTTTGATTTTCAAACTGATTGATCTTTTGGTCTAGAAAGTTCAGCTTTGCTTCAATTTGTTCGCGATCAACAAAATACAAAATATCACCTTCCTATAGTAAGGCAACACGTTCTTTTTCCATGCTACCGGGCTTAGCATAAAAATACCCTTGTGCTAAGTCAACCTGATTTCTCTTCAGAACATCTGCCTCTTCCTTCTTTTCTATTCCTTCTGCCACTATGAGAGAGCCTGTTTCACGTGCAATTAAAATAAGTCCTTTTAACATTGATTCCTTAACTTTGCTTGTGTCAATATCTTTGATAACTGAACGATCGATCTTGATGATGTCAGGAAGAATTTCACTAATGGTATGTAAGCTTGAATAACCAGCACCTGTATCATCTACAGCAATTCGAAATCCTCTTTTGCGTAATTGTTTAATATTGTCGTGAAAGAAGTTTAAGCCCTCGATAGAATCTCTTTCTGTTACTTCAAAAATCATCTTTTTTGGATCAATACCAGGATACCTTGTTAAAAGCTTTTCAAGCCCCGCTATAAACCGTTTGTTTCCTAACGTGATCGGGGTGAAATTGAGAAACACATCATCTAAACAGCCTACCGAATCGATTAAATGAAACGCTTTTTCCAAGACTAACAGCTCTAGATCATAAATTAAATTTGATTGTCTAGCGAGAGAAAATAGTTGAAGCGGATTTTCAAGTGCTGTTCCTTTTGGTCCCCTTGTTAAGAACTCCCATGCTTTAATTTGATTAATTGATAAATCAATGATTGGCTGGGCTAGCAATGTAATATCACGTTTTTGAATAATCTCCCGCATTTCAAGTAGTGTTTCAATATATTTGGATTGTATTCGTTTTTCTGCCATGGCTACAGCTTGTTGCTGAGCTGTATATAAAGCTTCTTGAGTAGTAGAATGAGCTCTTTCGATAAACATATATCCAACTTCGAAAGACTGCTTAAAATATGGATATTTTGTAAACATATATCTTTCCAATTTTGGAACAAGAATTCTAATCAAATTTTCAATATGTACAACACTTTGTTTGTCGTCATTAATTTTAAAAAAGATAGTAATGCCTTCACTATAATGATCATGGACAACTAAAAGATCTTTATGGAATGAGGAATGCTCAAGAATCTTTTTAAACCCTTCCCTAAATTCTTTTTTATAATCTTTTAATTGTACCGGTTCAAATTGCTGTGAAAATTCACGCAGGTTTGAAATTGTAATAACAACAACAACTACCTGATGTCCTTGTGACATTGCTTGATAGACACCTTCTAATATAGGGTCTCTTAGTACAAATTTAGGTGGATAATATCTTAGTTTATTTTGATGCACAAAAAGTTTACTCCACTTTTTCAATCTTCCTATATGCTTATCACAAAACCCACTCATCATATGTACTCAACCCTTCTGGCATTAACCTATACATACGTCATATTTTATCATATTTTTCTTTATTTCGACTAATTTCCAGGAAAATTTTATCATCATCTATGATTTATCCTTAGACAAGTATTTGTTATGATAGCATTAATGTTATATGAGCTTTAGCTTTAATATGAAGGAGAGATACCATGACTGAACGTTTTTTTCTATATGATGATACTGTTGAAACAAAGACCCGTTTCGTTAGCTTTATGGGAGAAAATCAACGATTTGACTTAGCCATTATTCAAAGTGATCGATATTATGGGAAACACCTTGTACTGGATATTCAAAGTAATCGCTTTGCTATTATTGGAGAAGATGACCTGAAGGAACCAGGCTATTTAGAGCATGCCTATCAGCTAAATGAAGAAGATGCAGAGGAACTTCGTGATTTTTTATATGAGATCATCTAAGAACAAAAGCGCAAGCGCCTTGGTCAGCCTAGGGCAAATAAGATGATTTAGAATAGAAGGCGTCCTTTGCCTTCAATTCTATATTAGCTTATGACCTCGAAGGGCTAGGCGCTGGAGCTGGATGTCGAAGTAGTTATCCACAGTTCAAGCATTTTATAATTTCCTAAGCAAGAACAAAAGCGCAAGCGCCTTGATTAGCCTCGGGCAAATAAGACGCAAATGAATAGAAGACGTTCTATGTC
>DASQMK010000174.1:0-1614 GCA_035645575.1 Metabacillus sp. | reverse complement strand
GTCTATAATGCGTTAAAATATAAAAGTGGAAAACAAGATAAGGTTGTGTTAGCTTGAAGAATGTAAAAAATGTGATAGCTATTTTATCTTTGTTTGTTATTGTGAGTGCCTGCAGTAATAATGAATCACAAGAGCAAAGTATTCCGAATAATGACGAAGTTTCCGAACAAGTAGATGAGCCAGCAGTCGAAGTAATTGAAGAAAGCGTTGTCTCACCTTTAACAGGGTTAAAAGGAGACGAACAAAGTCTAGCGCAACGTCCAGTGAGCGTGATGGTTAATAATCATCCTGCTGCAAGGCCGCAATCAGGCTTAACAAAGGCAGACATTGTGTATGAAGTCTTGGCTGAAGGAAGTGTTACTAGATTTTTAGCCATTTATCAAAGTGAAATTCCGGATATTATTGGACCAGTAAGAAGTGCTAGGCCATATTATATTGATTTAAGTAAAGGATATGATGCGCTTTATATCGCTCATGGCTATAGTCCAGATGCGTTAGAAAAGCTATCAGGTGGTGAAGTGGATTCTCTAAATGGGATGGAATATGACGGTACGCTTTTCTGGAGAGCAAACCATAGAAAGGCACCACATAACTCCTATATATCAAAAGAAAATATTTTAGAAGGTGCCGTTTCTAATCAATATGAAATAGCGGCTGAAGTGGAGCCCATCGAATTTTTAACTGAAGAAAAAGTGCAAAAGCTAGAGGGAGAAGAAGCAAACAAGTTTGTTATTAAATATGACAATTCTCAAACCTGGCATGCAACTTACGAGTATAATCAAACTGAGAAGATCTATAATCGATATAGCGACAATCAACAAACAGTTGATCTTGAAAGTGAAGAACCAGTCAAACTTTCTAATGTTTTTGTAGTAGAAATGAAGCACAACATAATCGATAACTATGGAAGACGTGGAATTGATTTGACGACTGGAGGAAAAGCGTTATTACTTCAAAATGGTTTAATGCAAGAGGTAGAATGGGTAAATGAAGATGGTAGAATTCTCCCTGTAAAAGACGGGAACATAGTAAAGTTTGTACCGGGAAGAACATGGATTCATATTGTACCAGATTTAAATATGTTTTTAATTCAATCGTAAGAACAAAAGGAGAATGATATATGCAAATAGAAAAGCTTCGCGGAAAAGAGCTTGATCAGCTTTTTCAATCTATTTTGTCTTTAAAGGATCTTGAGGAATGCTATCGTTTTTTTGACGATTTATGTACAGTAAATGAAATTCAATCGCTAGCACAAAGGCTTGAAGTTGCCAGAATGCTACGTGAAGGATATACGTATCATAAAATTGAAACAGAAACAGGGGCAAGCACAGCAACCATTTCTCGAGTAAAGCGTTGTTTAAATTATGGAAATGATGCGTATACAATGGCGTTGGAACGTGTTCATGGTAAAAAAGAATCAGATGACGAGATTGAGTAGTGATAAAACACCGCAATATTGCGGTGTTTTTGTTTTTGCTTAGGAAATTATAAAATGCTTGAACTGTGGATAACTACTTCGACATCCAGCTCCAGCGCCTAGCCCCTCGAGATCATAAGCTAATATAGAATTGAAGGCAAAGGACGCCTTCTATTCTAAATCATCTTATTTGCCCT
>DASQMK010000173.1:0-2628 GCA_035645575.1 Metabacillus sp. | reverse complement strand
GCCAAGTCGGGGAAAGCCTTAGTCTTTCTTATACTCCATAATTTGATTGTATAAAATAAGCTAGCGGGGATGATCTTGATGAAAACGTTCAAGCTTGTCGAATTAAAAATTGATGAACAAGCAGCTGAAGCAAAAAACATTCCTTTACTTGATGGTCTTGTTATTAACAAAGAAGATGGCGAAAACTCGTGGTTAATAGAGGCATTAATCTCAAAAGAGCATTTGCCTTTTTTTAAGAAACATGAAGAAGCCAATCAAGATTTACGAGTGTTTGTCACAATCTCAAAACCGAGTAATGCACCAGCACAAATCTCTGCAATCGTTAAGACGATAACTGAGTTAGATGAATCGATCTCTATTCTTTTAGAGGGGCGTTTATTAACGTCAAGACCTCTCCATCAGCCTGAAGTGTTACTGCAAGCTTTATTAGAACAAGGGTTGACTGGTGATGACTTAATGGAAGCTTTTAAGGAAAATATTCAGCATCGTAAAGAAACAACAAAGCTGTAACGAGCTGCACGTTTGTGCGGCTTTTTTTGTACTATCAGAAAGTATAAGTTTTTTTAATATGTTGTAAAAAGGCTAACCCAAAATAAGTTTGAGTTAGCCTTAAGGTGATTTTATTTATTTTCTTCTTTCTTAGCTTCTTCTTCATCAGCATTTTGGGCTTCGTTACCGTTTTGGTCTTCGTTAACATTTCCTTCTTCTAACATGTCTTCGCCTTCGTTAGCGCCTTCTTCAAGCATATTCTCGCCTTCATTGACGCCCTCTTCTATTACATCTCCGCCTTCTTCAAGACCTTCTTCTACTGGACCATTTTCATTTGTATCCTCTGGAGGTGCTGGATCTTCGTCATCAGCTGCACAACCTGTTACAAGCATTGCAGCAAGAAGAGAACCTGATAATGTTAATAACCATTTTTTACGCATCATTATTGCTCCTTTCTTTTGACCTTCTTTATTTTTCAAACCGGTCTTTGATTATGTTTCCCGACACAGTTATTTTCATTCTTGTTTTTTTAATTTTTACCGGTCGATATTCATTGTTTAGACAAGTTTTCTTTTAATAAAACCTTATTGCTGGAAAAAGAGATGAATAATCCAGGGGGTTAATTGTATTTGTGAGTAATGATGGAGTTTATTTTAGTGAATATATTAGGGGAGGTTTTTTATTGAAGTTTATGGAACTTTTTACTGTCATTGTACCTTGGGTTGTCCTTCATTTGGGTGATGAAGACCTCTTTCGCTACTTTCGTACCTTGATTTGGTCTTCATATGGGCGATAAAGACCCTTTTTTTCTGCTATTGTCCCTTGTCTCCCCCCTATCGAACCTTAGTTTGTTCTTAGCATACAAAAATAAAAGCCCTTCATAAAAATCATGAAGGACTTAAAGAAGATTATGCTTCTTTTTTCTCGCCTAGTGCAAACATAATCTCTGTTTCACATGCTACTTCTCCGTCAACTGTGGCTACAGCTTTTCCTTTTCCAAGTGAGCCTCTTAGGCGGATGATTTCAACTTCTAGGCGCAATTGGTCACCAGGTTTTACTTGTCTTTTGAAGCGACAGTTATCAATTCCTGCAAAGAATGCTAGTCTTCCACGGTTTTCTTCCTTTTTCAAAATGGCAACCGCTCCAACTTGAGCTAAGGCTTCAACGATTAATACACCTGGCATAACAGGGTAATCAGGGAAGTGACCATTAAAGAATTCTTCATTTGCAGAAACATTTTTTATTCCAATTGCTCTTGTTCCTTCTTCTACTTCTAAAATGCGATCAACTAATAAAAATGGATAACGATGTGGAATGATTTCTTTGATTTCATTAATATCTAACATATGTATGGGTCTCCTTTTGAACTTATTTTCATGCTATTTATTATGTACGACAAAAGGAAGGTTTTCACCTTCCTTTAGCAAAGTATATATCGAACATTACTCTTTTTCAACTAGGTCTATAATATGCTGCCAAGTAGATTTATCAAGGGTATCTTCTGGATTTCCATTGCCGATAACTCCGTAACCGACGACAAGTCCAACGATTAAGCTGAGTGCCATTAATAAGAGGACTAGTATGACTCGTAACCAAATGGGGATGAGGCGAATACGTATTTTTAATTTTTCAGGTTGCTTTTTTTCTTCTTGTTTTTTCTTCGCCTGTTTCTTTGTATTTTTGACTTCTTCTCGACTAGCCGCTTTCGTCGTTTCTTTTGCTACCAATAGACTAAACTCCTATCTTACGCCGTTAATTAATCCCAGCATTTGGTCGCCAAGTGTAATGGATTTCGCGTTCATTTGATATGAGCGCTGTGAGATCATTAAATCGGTCATTTCCTTTGTTAAATCAACATTGGACATTTCCAGTGCTCCTTGCTGCATCGAGACATCTCCGCGCTCTGCACCGTCTAAATAGGTTAATACTTCTTCTATTTGTACTTCACCTAGATCCTTTAATCCGTAAAGGTTATTTCCCAATTGATTCAGCATTTGTGGACGGTCCATTCGCACAACACCAAGCTCGAACACTTGTGGTTGTTCATTTTCATTTCTCGGTACTGCTGTTATCGTTCCATCCTTTGAAATCAAAAGCTCTTTAAATGTATCATTCAAACGGATCGGATTTTGATTTTCA
>DASQMK010000172.1:0-1653 GCA_035645575.1 Metabacillus sp. | reverse complement strand
TGGTCCTTATTTTTATTCAAAAAATAATCAAAGCCGGTGAAATTTTACTCTTCGTAAAATTTCACCGGCTTTTTCATCTCAAGAAGTGGGTTTTGTCCCAGCTTCTTCTTTAAATTTTTGGTGAGACTTTTCTCATTTTTTCAGAAAATGACGTCCTCAATCTCTGTACATATTTTTTCGATACACCATTCTTCACTAAACTTTCTTAGTCTTAACAATTAGCTTTATTGCAGTACTATATTCTCGGTTTTAATTGTGAATTATTTCTTATAGGTAAATGATTTAATAAGTATATAGATTTGAATTGCTTTACAGCAAGCTCTAAGCTTTTATCGATCTCTTCCCAACTTAATTATAACATGTAAAAAACCGTTAAAATAGACTTTTTCTTCCCCTTTACCACTGCTAAAATCAGAGAGCATGAACGAATAGGGGGAGATGTAAAATGAGTTCTTTGGTTCTTGATTTTCAGGAGATCAAAAAAACACAACTTATGCTCGTTGGCGGAAAAGGGTTAAATTTAGGGGAATTAACAAATATTCAGGGAATACAAGTCCCAGAAGGATTTTGTATTACAACTGTGGGATATCAAAAAGCCCTCGAACAAAACGAAACGTATCATGCTTTGTTGGATCGACTAACAACGCTAAAAGTAGAAGATCGAGATCAAATTGGTGAAATCACCAGTAAGATTCGACAACTTATTATGGAAGTAGAAATTCCTTCAGATGTTGTGAAAGAGGTGAATCATTATCTCTCCAAGTTTGGCGAGGAACATGCTTATGCAGTGCGTTCTAGTGCGACTGCTGAAGATTTGCCACATGCCTCTTTTGCCGGTCAACAAGACACCTATTTAAATATCCTCGGAAAAGAAGCCATCTTGGAGCATATCAGAAAATGCTGGGCTTCCCTATTTACTGATCGTGCGGTCATTTACCGTATGCAAAATGGTTTTGACCACAGTCAAGTATATTTATCTGTTATCGTTCAAAGGATGGTTTTCCCACAGTCTTCAGGGATTTTATTTACCGCTGATCCAATTACCTCTAATCGAAAGCTACTATCAATACTATCAATTGATGCAAGCTTTGGGCTAGGAGAAGCACTGGTCTCTGGCGTGGTATCTGCTGATTGTTATAAAGTACAGGAACATCAAATCGTTGATAAGATGATAGCAACCAAAAAATTGGCAATCTACGGACGAAAAGAAGGCGGAACTGAGACAAAACAGATCGATCCTGATCAGCATAAGACTCAAACACTTACTGACCAACAGATTTTACAATTAGCACGTATCGGAAGACAGATCGAAGCTTATTTTGGTTGCCCACAAGATATCGAATGGTGTTTGGTTGATGATACATTTTATATTGTCCAAAGTCGACCAATCACGACTTTATACCCGATACCTGAAGCGGAGACCCAAGATAATCACGTCTATGTATCTGTCGGTCACCAACAAATGATGATTGATCCCATGAAACCATTGGGATTGTCTTTTTTCCTGTTAACGACTCCTGCACCTATGCGTATAGCTGGAGGAAGGTTGTTTGTTGATGTCACACATAATCTGGTTTCGCCTGTCAGCAGAAAAATGGTAATAGATGCCCTGGGAAAATCCGATCCGCTCATAAAAGACGCACTCATGACCAT
>DASQMK010000171.1:0-2587 GCA_035645575.1 Metabacillus sp. | reverse complement strand
TATTTCGTTTGATCACCTTGATACTCATCTTCATGATAGACATGCTCAAACGGCAGCCTTTGCTTTTGATCCGGCTGCTGTGTCGGGTATCCCATTGCCACACCGAAAAGAGGAAGAACATGTGATGGAGTTTTCAATAGGCTAGACACTTCAGGTAATTGGTTTCTTATTCCTCCAATATACACCGCACCAAGTCCCATTGATTCAGCTGCAATCACAGCATTTTGTGCAGCAAGTGTTGCATCAATGACAGCAACCATAAACTTTTCTGTACTCTCGAGGATTTCATTCGCATCCTGGTTATATTGATCAGCAATTAATTGATGGCGATGAAGATCCGCACAAAATACAAAGAAATGTCCGTTTTCTGCTACATAATTTTGACCTCCAGCTAGCTCTGCTAATTTCAGCTTTTTCTCCTTATCCTTTACACCAATAATCGAATAAGCCTGAATATAGCTGGAAGTAGAAGCTGCCTGAGCACTTTGGACGATTAACTTAATTTGTTCATCTGATAATGCCTTATCTTCAAATTTACGAATGGAACGATGATTTAAGATCGTTTTAATCACATCATTCAAAATAGTCGCCTCCTTTTTCTATTATTAAAAAGGATAACTCTTTTTCCCTATCACCACATACCAATCTGCTCGGGATCATTTATCCCACTCTCAACGGGCAGTAAAGGTCCGATTGGTTCAACTGACCAACAGTGGGAGATCTAGAAAACCTCACTGTTGGAAGTTTCACTTTATACTAATTCTTTTTGCTTTGTTTCCTCACCAAGAAACAGTACAGCTAAAGCACCGACAATAATCGAAATAGCAAAGATCAGGAATATTGTGTTAATGGAATATTCTGCAGCTACTAAATATCCAACAACTAACGGTCCTAGGATACCGCCAATTCTTCCAAAGGATGCAGCAAGTCCTGCTCCTGTACCGCGCACTTCTGTTGGGTAATGCTCAGGTGTGTAGGCATAAAGCGCACCCCATGCCCCCAGGTTAAAGAATGATAAAAAGATACCAGATGTTAGTAATAGCGGGAGAGTATCAGCATTTCCGAAGAAATAAGCGCTAAGGGCTGTCCCAATTAAAAATGTAATTAAAACAAATTTTCGCCCAGCTCGTTCAATTAAATACGCAGCAGCAAAATATCCTGGCAGCTGAGCAATCGTCATCATGAGTACATACTGAAAGCTCTTAATTAAACTGAATCCCTTCATCACCATTACACTTGGAAGCCATAGGAACATCCCATAATAGGAAAACACCACACAAAACCATAGAATCCAAAGCATTGTTGTTTGCTTAACATAAGGCTTTGCCCACACCTTTGCAATCTTTGTGAACGAGGATTCTTTTTGCTTGGTCACACCAACCGCTTGAAACCTTGGAGAATCTGGGAGTTTCATTCTTAAATACAATGCATAAAATGCTGGTAAAGCACTTAATAAAAGCGCAGCCTGCCAACCATATGACGGAATAACAAAATAAGATATGAGTGCGGCGATAAGCCAGCCACCAGCCCAAAAGCTTTCTAATAATACAACAACCTTCCCTCGCTCATTGGCAGGAACACTTTCAGACACTAACGTAGAAGCAACCGGAAGTTCTCCTCCTAAACCAGCACCAATAAAAAACCTTAAAATAAGGAATAACGCATAGGATGTGACAAAAGCAGAAAGTCCACTTCCTACCGAGAAAAGCAAAAGGGTAATAATAAATACTTGCTTACGGCCAACCTTGTCTGCCATCAAGCCAAACACTAACGCTCCTACTGCCATACCAATAGAATTCACACTACCGATCCATCCCATTTGAGAGGATGTTAAATTCCAATCTGTTTGCAAAGCAGCAATGATAAACGAAAGAATTCCTACATCCATGGCATCAAACATCCATCCTAACCCTGCAATGCCCAGTAGCTTTCGTTTTGAAATGTCTTGAGTTGAGTTCATGTAAACCACCTTTCTTTAAGGCTCTTTCTAAAGGGCACTTCATGTTTCATCTTTCCCATAAAGGGTAACTTGTAAGTGCATGCGACGTAAAAGAACACGACAATTTTTTAGAAAACCTTGAATTATTCTTATAATTCCAGCATATACTTTTTACTCTCCAACTTCACTTATACTCTAAACAAATTCTTGTCGTCAATTCTTATTGCTTAACATGCCAAATTCTTTTTGACTCAATGCACTTTACTCTTTATTTCTAAGATGCAAGTATGTTATAGTAATTGTAACAAAACGTTCACAAAATTTTATTTTTTTAGACACATATTTGTAAGCGATATCAATGTTAAAGGAGCGTATCGATATGGATATATTTTTCGCTTATTTACTAATAGGAACAGCAACACCATTATTTTTATGGAAAGAAAATAAAAAGCTAGCGATTCTTCAAATACCACTTATTATCTTGATGTGGACAACATTAATTCTCTATATGTATTCTGACTTTGGAGCAGGTCACCTTGTATTTGGAGCAATGTTCATCTTTAACATCGTTGCAGCTCACTTAACTGTTCTTTATGTCCTTTGGAAATCTGAATTACCGGAATTTTTACAAAGCAGATCAGATGAGAA
>DASQMK010000170.1:0-1861 GCA_035645575.1 Metabacillus sp. | reverse complement strand
AAATAAAATACTACCCGCTGCGGCAATCATTGCGGCATTATCAGTACATAGGGATAATGGTGGAATAATTAATTCTACACCTTCTCTATTTGAAAATTCCTTTTCCAAAGCTGTCCTTAGACCTTTATTTGCTGCTACTCCACCTGCTAATAACAATTGCTTTACCTCATACTTACCTACAGCTTGTGCAGTTTTGGTAACCAATACATCAACAACACTTGCTTGAAAGCTTGCTGCTACGTCTTTTGGGTCAAGTTCAATCCCTTTTTGCTTAGCATTGTGTAGTGTATTGATAACAGCTGATTTTAGACCACTAAAGCTAAAATCAAAGGATCCTTCACCAAGCCATGCTCTAGGCAGATCAATATTCGCCTGACCCTCATGGGCTAAACGATCAATATGAGGACCTCCTGGATATGGAAGCCCAATTGTTCTTGCTACCTTATCATAAGCCTCACCAGCAGCATCATCCAAAGTTTCCCCAATTACCTTGAAGCTTCCATGCTCCTTCATATAAACCAATTCAGTATGTCCGCCAGAAACGACTAAGGCAAGTAAAGGAAATTCTAATTCTTGGACCAGGCGATTTGCATAAATATGCCCTGCAATATGATGTACACCTATTAATGGAATAGAATGTGAGAAGGCTAAAGCCTTTGCTGCATTTATCCCTGTTAATAGTGCTCCTACTAAACCAGGTCCTTCTGTTACTGCAATAGCTGAAATATCATCAAATGAAAGATCAGCTTGTTTCATCGCTTCCTCAAATACAATCGTTAATTGCTCAACATGATGCCTTGAGGCAATCTCTGGAACGACTCCACCAAATCGCTTGTGACTCTCTATCTGAGATGCTACAACATTTGCTACAATTTCTCGTCCATTCTTCACAATGGCTGCAGCTGTTTCATCACAGCTAGTTTCAATTCCTAATATATATTGATCAGTTTGACTCATACTAAATTCACCCACATTACTAAAGCATCTTCTTGATTATCCGTATAATAATTTTTTCTTATGCCACCAGGTTCAAACCCTGCTTTTTTATATAAAGATTGGGCAATATGATTTGATACTCTTACCTCTAATGACAATCTTTTTGCTTTCATTTCCCTACTTAATTGAATAGCAAATCTCAGCAGAGCTTCACCTATTTTTCGTCCTCGGTAATCTGGATGAACAGCAATATTGGTGATCTGGGCATCGTCCATAATGACCCATAGCCCACAGTAACCAATAACTTGTTCCTCTAGTTCAACGACTACATATTTTGCAAATAAATTTTGCTCTAACTCATAATATAAGGACTCTTTTGTCCACGGTGCTGAAAAGGATTGACATTCTATCTGATACACTTCGTCAATGTCCTCTTTTCTCATTTTTCTAAATGTGTATTGATTATCCACTATAGCCACCATCTTACTTTTGTTGCTCCAGCCATTTGGCTTCAGCTTCAGCTAGTCTGATATAATTCGGAACAAGATGATGAACATCTGTTGCTTCTTTTTTCAAACCTATAAGTCCTAACTCGCTCGGCCTAGGATTATGTAATGCAACACTAGCTATTACGGCTTTATCTCCAAGCATTTCTATTATCGTATCTTTGTGGATATGAATATCATTTCCTAAAAATAAAATTCGATTATCACTCTTTAATAGATGACTCATCCAATCAGTTAATAGTAAGTTTTGATCATTCTCAACCATCACTAATTCACTATTTACGGATTGATACAATCCTGTATAGACTTGTCCTCGTCTAGCATCAAAAATTGGTGAAATAAGTCCGTCAAAATATCGGCCATTTGCTGCCAAAATTTCTAAACTAGATACTCCTACAATAGGAACCCGTAGAGCCCAT
>DASQMK010000169.1:0-3189 GCA_035645575.1 Metabacillus sp. | reverse complement strand
GTTTTCCAGTGTATACCCCCGTATAAGAACAATATATTATTCCTGTATAAATACTTGGATTTTTTACATGGAAGTCGTGGCGATACCGAATCTAAACAATTTAATGAAAAATATTGTGTCTTCACATCTTTTATTTTACTTAAAGTAAAGGGTCAGCTTACTTGGGTAAGATATTTTAATAAAATGTTCAGACAATTCTTAAAATATTCATAAAAAAGCGAAGATTGCCAACGATATTTTGATGACCCTCTTGTTTTACATAAGAACTCATTAGTTGAGCATCTCTTTATTCTCCAACTAAAAACCCCTTTTTAGGTTTGTCTTTTTTAAGGGTAAAGGGGTTTGTTTATTGAACTTTTATCCATTAAAATTCTACGGGCTTCACCAAACTGTATTGTTGGTGATAAAGTCATAACTTTGTTTTTAGCTTAACTTCCTCCCTCAATTTAAACAACTATAAGACTAGAGAGCCAAAAGTAAAATGGAATACCGAAAATAAGATTAAAGGGCAGTGTTAGCCCTAAAGAAGAACCAACATAAACTCCAGAGTTTGCTTCAGGTATGGAATGTCCGATAGCTGCTGGTGCTGCAATATAGGACGAACTTGCAGTTAATACACCCAAAATAAAAGTTCCCCCAAGGGATAATCCTATAAAATCACCGACAAGAATACCGCTAATCCCACCAATGATGGGAAGAATGAAAACATAAGCAAAAGAGTACCACTTTACACCTTTTAAATCTCTAATTCGTTGTGTCGCTATCATTCCCATGTGAAGTAAAAAAATACTGAGAACACCATAGAACAAATCACCAAAAAGCGGCTTAATCATAAGTAGTCCATCCTCATGAGCTATCAAACCAATGAAGATACCCCCGATTAAGAGGAAGATACTTTTTCCAAAAAAGGCTTCCTTCACAACTTCAGCCAAACCAGATCTTGAATCCCCCTCTTTTTTTTGTGTGAATATTTTATACAGTATAATCGCAGTGATGATGGCTGGTCCTTCCATAATAACAAGAATAGCTGGCATATAGTCCTCATATGGGACTTCCATTTTATCTAAAAATGACAAACCTGCAACAAATGTTACAGCACTAACTGAACCATAATGTGCAGCTAAAGCTAGAGAGTTCGGAGTATCAAATTTGAACACCTTTTTTATAAGAAGATACGCAATAATTAACATGAGAAAACTTAAAAACAAAGCGGTTAAAATCACCACAAACATATCTCCTATTGCAGCATGTTTAAGTTTGGTTCCACCTTTAATACCTATGGTAAATAGAATTATCATCGTGTAACCAGTATAAAAAGCCTCTGGAACTTTAAGGTCAGAATTCACCAATGTTGCGATGATACCGATGATAAAGAACAAAATTAACGGAGACAAAAGGTTTATGTATACTATTTCCAAAACTAGACCCATTTAGTTTTCTCCTCTTAAGTTTTTTTAACAAATATTAAATATACATTTATTACATTATCATACCCATAGGTTATTCCGTTATTCTATCTCGTTAGCCATACATGCAGCGTAAAGATCAGCGCTGCACCACAGAGGATGAAGGATCATGTGGTCTATACTTCTTTAATAGCTGGCGAAGAAGGTCGTTACACTATAGTGCCTTGAGCCTATCCGTTAGTTTGACTCCAACGATCACGGTGTACCACCGACTGTCGCGCCCTATAGGGGTAGCACTCATGGGAGATTAATCCTTTTTCTGATCGTTGCGCCAGCTGAACCTTGAATTTATTTTTATGTAGAAGGATGGTTAATTCTCAATCTTTTAGTAACCTTATATTAATTTTTCAAGAGGCTCAGCCTTTTTTAAAAAGTTTTTATTTTCATGGGAGTAAAAAAGGAATCCTTGTTATTGCAGTATCACTACCCAATAGTTAAAAGAAGGACGATGAACAATTAAGGTACCATCTTTAATTAATCAACAACTGCACAGTATATTTGTACTGCGCAGCAAAATGAATCTGTTACTTTTATCCGTAAGGGTTGCGTAACCACTATTATTTTTCTGTATATACTTAGGTTCTTGATACAAATATGGGTCTCCAATATAAAAAAGCTGATGATAATTCAATCATGGGTCTCCAACTAAACGGACAAACATAACCTTTGTCAGAGATACATTAAAATGGTTACTAAAAAAAGGAAAGTATTTTTACTGTTTTGATGATAATTAATTCCTGATTCAAAAAATCATACCCATTTTAAACATTACCACATACCATAAAATAAGGTTTCTACAATGGGAGGCAGTATTTATGTATAGACAGCGAGCAAGAATACCAGGAAACTGTCCACAGGGGTTTTTGGGTCGGTATACCGTAATTCCAGGAGACACGTTTTATACCATTGCGCAGATGTTTAGAGTAAGAATAGAAGCACTTTCAGTCAACAATCCTCATATTCCAAATCCTAATGTATTATTCCCCGGAGACATTCTCTGCGTTCCGGGTTTAATCCCTTTCCCGTGCTGTACGTCTTTACAGCCCCGAGGGAGGGTACCATTCGGTACAGGCGGCGTAGCTTATGTGAATTTTGGTCCAAGAGGAGGTCAGGCTGTAAGCATTATGGTAACCTTACCGCAACCTCAAGTTTTCGGTGATTTTGATAAGTATACAGGTGAAATTATTATTCCCGGGACTGGAAGCTTTAGAAACCAGTTATTTGCTACTCCCGAAGACCCACCTACTTGGTCATCCCGAATAGAACTTCCTACCGCTGCAACCGTTACGCCAAACTCGCGTGTGTTAGTACGCCCTATTAATTCGTTGGCCGGCACTTCAGGTGCTCCTGTCTTAGAAGGTATAATTCTTCTTGGAAATTGTCAATAACATCAATAGAAGCAAAAGGAGCTGTCCTTCGTCATGTGTGACTGAGAGGCAGCTCCTTGGATCTGTTTTCAAAATACACCAGGTCTCCGAAAAAAAGCTGATCCGCCTATTTTAGGATTAAAACTCACAGAGAATTGAAATAAGGACAGGCGCACTAACGTATCGCTAATACGCTCATTTTCATGAGATATAATTCCTCGATCTTTGCCCCAGTAAGAATATAACTTTCTTTTCACATAAAATCCCAAGCCTTCCGGTGAGGGGACATAAGCCTTCTAAATCCGCTCTAATCAACGCAACACACTCAACGTGGTTTGAGTGGTGATCGCCGACAT
>DASQMK010000168.1:0-3632 GCA_035645575.1 Metabacillus sp. | reverse complement strand
TCAAAGTCGTAAAACTACAAATTCCTGCAGGTAAAGCGAACCCAGCACCACCAGTTGGTCCAGCGTTAGGTAAAGCTGGTGTAAACATCATGGGATTCTGTAAAGAATTTAACGCTCGTACAGCTGACCAAGCAGGTTTGATCATTCCTGTTGAAATTACGGTATATGAAGACCGTTCATTTACATTTATTACGAAAACTCCACCTGCTGCAGTATTGCTTAAAAAAGCAGCTGGTATCGAGTCGGGTTCTGGTGAGCCAAACCGTAATAAAGTAGCAACAATCAAGCGTGATAAAGTACGTGAGATTGCTGAAACAAAAATGCCAGACCTAAATGCTGCTAGCGTTGAAGCTGCAATGCGTATGGTTGAAGGTACTGCGCGCAGCATGGGTATCGTGATCGAAGACTAATTACGTCTTTAGCTGGCTGTTGGAGGTTGCGAATACAGGGGGATCCTTTTTCGCAACCTTTATTCGTGGGAGGTTATTCCGCTAAAACCACAATAAGGAGGAAACTTATAATGGCTAAAAGAAGCAAAAAATATTTAGAAGCTGTAAAACTTGTTGAACGTACAAAAGCATATTCTGTTGCAGAAGCAATCGAGTTAGTAAAGAAGACGAACATCGCAAAATTCGATGCAACAGTTGAAGTTGCGTTCCGTTTAGGTGTGGATCCTAAGAAAGCTGACCAACAAATCCGCGGTGCAGTTGTATTACCACATGGTACTGGTAAGGTACAACGCGTGCTAGTGTTCGCGAAAGGCGAAAAAGCAAAAGAAGCAGAAGCTGCGGGTGCTGATTATGTTGGTGATGTGGATTACATCAACAAAATTCAACAAGGCTGGTTTGAATTTGATGTAATCGTTGCTACTCCAGATATGATGGGTGAAGTTGGTAAACTAGGCCGCGTATTAGGTCCTAAAGGTCTCATGCCAAACCCTAAAACAGGTACAGTTACATTCGATGTAGCCAAAGCAGTTAAGGAAATTAAGGCTGGTAAAGTTGAGTATCGTGTAGACAAAGCTGGTAACATCCATGTTCCAATTGGAAAAATTTCATTTGAAGATGAAAAACTTGTTGATAACCTAACAACAATTTATGAAACTATGCTAAAAGTAAAACCAGCAGCTGCTAAGGGTACTTATGTGAAGAACGTTACTGTTACTTCAACAATGGGACCTGGTATTAAGGTAGATCCTTCAACATTTGTTCTTTCGAAATAAGTCAAATCTTGACTTTTAGGAAATGGTTTAGTATTATTAATTCTGTCTGAAAAGCGAATATCATTTATACCGTAGACAGTAGGTGCTCTAATAGAGCTTAATTTCCTACCGAGGTGTTTAGTATAACGATAAAGTGCGTTTTCTTAGCACTTATGGGTACCTCCATGTCTGCGTAGACATTGAGGTTTTTTGATAAAACGGTATGAGTGGTGTTTCATTTTATCATCTACAGGAGGTGTAAAAATGAGCAGCGCAATCGAACTCAAAAAAGAAGTAGTAACAGAAATCGCAGAAAAGCTCCGTGCGAGCAAATCAACAATTATCGTAGATTATCGCGGTCTGAACGTAGCAGAAGTTACAGAACTTCGTAAACAACTTCGTGAAGCAGGTATTGAGTTCAAGGTTTACAAGAATACGCTAACTCGCCGTGCTGTTGCAGAAGTTGGATTAGAGGGATTGGACGAAGTTCTTACTGGACCAAACGCAATTGCGTTCAGCAACGAAGATGTAGTTGCTCCTGCGAAAATCTTAAACGAGTTTGCGAAAAAGAACGAAGCTTTAGAAATTAAAGCAGGTATAATCGAAGGCAACGTTGCATCTGTTGAAGATGTTAAAGCGCTTGCGAACCTTCCTTCTCGCGAAGGCTTGCTTTCTATGTTGCTTAGCGTTCTTCAAGCTCCTATCCGCAACTTTGCTCTTGCGACAAAAGCAGTTGCAGATCAGAAAGAAGAACAAGGTGCATAATCTAGTTTTTGTATATTAATTTCACTTGAAAAAAGGTTTAATAAAATTTTAAGGGAGGAACATTACAATGACTAAAGAACAAATCATTGAAGCGGTTAAAAATATGACTGTTTTAGAATTAAATGATTTAGTAAAAGCTATTGAGGAAGAGTTCGGCGTAACTGCTGCTGCTCCTGTAGTAGTTGCTGGAGGAGCTGCTGCTGGCGGTGAAGCTGCTGCTGAGAAAACAGAATTCGATGTTATCCTTGCTGATGGCGGCGCTCAAAAAATTAAAGTTATCAAAGTTGTTCGTGAACTTACTGGTCTTGGCTTAAAAGAAGCTAAAGACTTAGTTGACAACACTCCAAAACCAGTTAAAGAAGGCGTTTCTAAAGAAGAAGCTGAAGAAATCAAAGCAAAACTTGAAGAAGCTGGTGCTAGCGTAGAAATCAAGTAATTTCAGTTTAGTTAAAAAGCTCGCTAAATTTATAGCGGGCTTTTTTTAATGAATTTTAATTTAAGATATTAGGTAACGGGTGCTTGGCTGTATCTTATCTTTGATTTTCTTAGGTAATAGGTAAATACAAATGTTGCATGGTGCATCATATTTTTTATAACTTACCGTATTGTTATGGCTTTAGTCGCTGTGCCTGTTTTGTTGGTGTTTTTCAAAAAATAAATCTCCTAGAATTTTTGAGATGTGCTTAATGTTTTATATAATAATTACATGAATGCATGTCCCTATACATTCTAAAATCAGGCTAATAGCTAGCGATAAAATTTGCTGAAAGTCTAATACTAGAAAATGAATTCGGCTATGCTGGTATAGAAAAAGGCGAGAAAGGTGATGGCATTGAGCGAACATTATTATTCCGAAAGCCCTTCCTCCTCCAGTAATCCACAGACATGGACGTTTGAATTAAGAGGATGTAAATTTCGTTTTACAACAGATAGTGGTGTATTTTCTAAAAAGGAAGTAGATTTCGGTTCTCGGTTATTAATTGAATCATTTGAAGAACCTGAAATTGATGGGGGATTTCTTGATGTTGGATGTGGATATGGACCGATTGGTTTAGCCCTCGCTAAAACTTTTCAGAACCGGAGAGTAGAGTTGATTGATATTAATGAAAGGGCTATTGAGTTAGCAAATAAGAATAAGGAAGCAAACCGAATTTCAAATGCTCTAGTCTATCGGAGTGATCTATTTAGTGCTGTTGGTAATAAGAAATTCGCTGCTATTGTAACTAACCCACCAATTCGTGCTGGTAAAAGTGTTGTACATGCTATTTTTGAGCAAGGTTATTCCCACCTTCTTTCGAAAGGGGAATTATGGGTGGTTATTCAAAAGAAGCAAGGAGCTCCGTCTGCTATTGCAAAACTAGAGTCGTTATTTCCTAATGTAGAAGTTGTAATAAAGAAAAAAGGATATTATATCATAAAAGCGAAAAAAGATTGACGTCTTTTCTTATCTGTGATATCATTATAAAATGCCAAATGTGTAATTTTCTTAGGCTCATTTAAAGATGAGAAATGTATAATTTTATTATTAATGGCAAAAATTATAAAATCAATAATATGTGGAGATGTGGTTTTCTTAATAGAAACCATTTTCTTTTTGTTCTATGATAAGGTAATTACTGCCTTTCATAAGAACTATCTTCCAGTTATCAACGCTTTAATTTGAGGG
>DASQMK010000167.1:0-2290 GCA_035645575.1 Metabacillus sp. | reverse complement strand
GGATCGTTATCATTATCCTGCTCATCCCGGATATGGAAGTGAAGCATATGTTTCCCATTATGGAAAAGGGAATCATGCCATCCTTCATAGGCGCGATTCCCCCTATGAGCTGGTTCACCCATTTCGTACTGATCTCTTTTTTCCTCCCCTTCGTAACGGACCGGAAAAATGGAATGAAATCGGGGATGATTTCGGTCATCATTGTGATGATTACTCTGTTTATGCTTAATATAGCAACCCTTTTTGTATTTGGGGGCATCACGGCTACCTTCACTTATCCAGTCATGAGCGCTTCGCGGTATATCAGCATAGCCGATTTTTTTGAACACCTTGAATCTCTCGTTATGGCGATTTGGGTAGCAAGTGCTTTTCTTAAAATTTCAGCGTATTATTATGCACTTGTTCTGGGTACCTCTCAATGGTTGAATCTTTCTGATTATCGAATCATCGTGTTTCCGCTTGGCATTCTGTTAGTATTTTTTAGCTTTTGGTCGCTTCCCAATCTTCAGGAAATGAACGATTTGTTTCGAGTGGTACCATTCAATAATATGACATTTGAAATGGTCATTCCATTACTATTATTGCTGATCCATACTATTCGGGAGAAGAGTGGAGGGAACAAAAAAGACTAAATGGAGTATATACATCTAGAATAAAGGAGAGGGATGGTTTTAAGAATTTTATGTATTTCAAGAAGAATTTAATGATTTTTCACAGACTAGTACTTTTTACCATTTACCTTTAGTTAAAAAATGTAGTGTTACTCTAGAATCTTAATAGAAATGCTTTCATTAAAACTCATAACTATTAGCAATTGAGCTTTTAAACTGAGATGTTTATTCAATTAACGGGCGTTATTCTGTAGCAGGAATTATGCTCTTTCTTTATGTTAAGAGCCAAATTATTGAAGAAAGAATTTCAAAAATTGATTGAAACAGTGGAAACAAGTTGGCTTTATAGATGTTACAATTAATAAAAATTATTTGTTCTGTGGAGGAATATTAGATAGAAGGGGAATCTAAAGCTATGGTCGATTTGAGTACACCAACTTTTCAAAGTTGCGTTAAAGTAATAGAAAGAAAAATACGTTACGACTCCACAATTGTAGAACATTGCTGTATACTGTTAAAAGCGAAAAATCAAAATGTCGTGCTTTTTCATAAAATACTTGATTCCTTTACGATGATAGCAAACCAAAATAAAATTACCATTCCTAAAGGTAGTTATACACTAGCATATTACTGGAAAGATCGTCCATTTAATTTGTACATTTGGAGAGATAATAATGGGAATTATTTAGGTTCCTATTTTAATATCGTAAAAAATACATATATAACAGATAAGTTGGTATCCTTTGAGGATTTGATTATTGATATTATGGTTCTTCCTAATAGAGAATACTTTATATTAGACGAGGATGAGTTACCTGAGCCATTAGATCAATTTGAAAACGGATTTGTCCAACAAGCTCTAAACTCATTAACGGATTCAATTGATATTCTTCTTTCTCAAACTATTTCAGAAGCTGAGAACACCTTTAAACATGAAGAACTTCTTCTTTGGTTGAACAACAAATGACATTATGGAAGATTGTATTTATACTGTGATCTTCAATGAAAGGGCGCGTTTCTTGCCTTTTTTCACTTGCATGCAATTTTAATAAGATCCCATTTGATTTTTAAAATATTAATGAAATAGTTTCTTTGCAATATTAAGGAATGAAGTTAATGCTTTAAAGTCCGCACTGTCGTTTCTTTTTATAAAAACTGTTTTAATCATTGAGTATTCCTTTGGTAGTTCAATATAGTCAATTAAAGATGTATCAATAATCTCTACTATTTTTTTTGATACAACTCCGACACCTAATCCTGCTTTAACACAACCAACTAATCCTTCGAAGCTATTGAATTCTATTTTTTTATTAGGGGTAATACCGGTATCTTCCAAATATTTTTCTGTTTTTTTTCTATAAGTACACCCTTTTCCAAAGACCAATAATTTTTCATCATTGAGGTTTTGAAAATCACTAAAATTCTTGTCACGCTTATAAATGAGCATGATTTTTTCATCTATTAGTGGGAGAGATTCGATATTCTTATGATCTACTGGGTCCGTAACAAAAGCTCCATCTAACTCGTACTTTAAAACAGATTGAACCAAATCTGTCGTATAGCCAGTATTAAGGAATAGATCGACTTTTGGATACGCCTCACTAAAAAGAGAGATTACTTCAGGTAGTCTAATTGAAATTGTAATATCAGTTGCTCCTATTCTTAAGGGTCCAGCCACT
>DASQMK010000166.1:0-15553 GCA_035645575.1 Metabacillus sp. | reverse complement strand
AGAAGAAAACAGTTCTTGGTATGGCCGTTGGGGTGTTTGCTATATTTACGGCACATGGGCAGCAGTAACTGGGATGATCTCTGTGGGTGTATCTCCGAATTCACCAACTATACAAAAAGCTATTCATTGGTTGGAGTCTGTTCAGCCCGATAATGGTGGCTGGGGAGAATCTTGCTTTAGTAGTGAAGGAAAAAAATACACTCCACTTCCTTATAGTACACCATCACAAACCTCCTGGGCTCTAGATGCCTTGATTCAAAGTCATGCATATAAACATAATTCTGTACACAGAGGGATCGCTCATTTACTTGACCCTTTATCATTTTCAAAAGCTGCATTATTATATCCAACCGGTATTGGACTACCTGGTCAGTTTTATATCCATTATCATAGCTACAATTATATTTTCCCATTGCTAGCCATGGCCCACTATAAGGAAAAAATAAATTCAGATTCTGATTGATGCCTATAATTAGACTTAGGTTAGGTTTTCATAAAATCAACACATTTAAAGTGGAGGGTTATTGAACAAGAAAATCATCAACCCTTTCATTCTTTTTGCATATATTGTCTAGGACTGATGTCTAGGAGGGATTTAACATGTCAGAACAATACATTACATCTATGAAAAAATGGTGTGATGATATTTTAAAAAGTTACGAAGAATCGTTTCAAGAATTAACCCGCAATCATGATGTCACACTTTTAGAATCTTGGAAAAAAGACCTTTTCCAATTACAACAGGAACTAAATGAAACTTCAGAGTTGGATCCTAATGATGTTTATCGACGTGCGGATGAATTATTTACAACATTTGAGTCCTATTTTGAAGACAATCGCCAAGAGCAACAGGAAGAAGGTCGAATACAAAATCAAACGAAATCTGTACCTATTGGAGGCCATACCCTTCCACCATTACCATACAATTACGATGCATTAGAGCCATATATTCATCAGGAGATTATGCGGTTACACCATGATAAACACCATCAAAGTTATGTAGATGGATTAAATAAAGCAGAAAAAGAAATGCAAAAAGCACGGAAAACAGGAAATTATGATCTAATAAAACATTGGGAACGAGAAGCAGCCTTTCATGGAGCTGGTCACTACTTACACACAATCTTTTGGTCAGTTATGACACCTAATGGGGGTGGAAAGCCCACAGGGATGTTAATGCGGGAAATCAATCAATCATTTGGCAGCTTCGAACAATTTAAACAACATTTTTCGGAAGCAGCAAAAAATGTAGAGGCAGTTGGATGGGCTATTTTAGTTTGGTCCCCTAGGTCACAACGGTTAGAAATCCTGCAAGCTGAAAAGCATCAAAACTTAAGTCAATGGGATGTCATCCCACTTCTCCCGTTAGATGTTTGGGAGCATGCTTATTATCTTCAATATAAAAATGATCGAAAGAAATACGTAGATAATTGGTGGAATGTTGTCAATTGGAAAGAAGTCGAAAGACGTTTTCACGTAGCACAACAAGTGAAATGGACACCTTTTTAATATGGTAGAGGAAAATATGCAAAAGGGTAACTCAAGATAAACTCTTAGCTCGAGTTACCCTTTTCTTTCAAATTAGATAATACCTATAACATCTAAAAATACAACAATAATAACAACTGGAGCTACATACTTTAATAGCATATACCAACATATAAACACTTTTCTACTAATAGTCGAACCCTGCTTAAGTTCATTAAGCAAGTCCTTTTTCGAGATTTTTAACGGAACAAAAATTGCGATTAAAAGTGCACCTAATGGCATTAGCATATTACTTACTAGGAAATCAGCTGCATCGAAAATGGACTTTCCAAAAATGGTGATATCTGAAAGGACTCCATAAGATAATGCTGATGGAATTCCTACAGCAAAGATACATATTCCTATAATCCATGAAAACAGCTTTCTTTTCTCATTACTTCCTTTGGAAATTGGAGCAACAATAATTTCAAGCATTGAAAACGCTGATGTTAATGTTGCGAATAAGAATAATAATAAAAAGGCAACCAAAAAGATACTTCCAAACGGCATTTGATTAAAAACGGTTGGAAGAACATTAAATAATAAAACAGGACCCGCATCTGGTGCTAAACCAAAGGAAAATACCGCCGGGAAAATTGCTAGTCCAGCTAATAATGCTACCAATAGATTTAATCCCACTATCGAAACAGCAGATTGTGGAAGATTCTCGTTTTTTGATAAATAAGAGCTATAGGTGACCATGACAGAAACTCCAACACTTAACGCGAAGAATGATTGGCCCATCGCATATAAAACTGTTTCAGAAGTCACCTTCGCAAAATCAGGCTTTAAGAAAAAGATAATGCCCTCCATTGCACCATCTAATGTAACGGATCTGACAATTAGAAAAATAAATAAAACAAAAAGTGCAGGCATCATAATTTTACTAGCTTTTTCAATACCATTCGATATACCTTTTGACACGACAAAACTAGTAATTAGAAGAAAAATTAACTGGGCTAACACCGTCAAAACAGGATCTGAAATACTTGCTCCAAATAATTCTCCATATTCTTGCTCCGTTAATCCACTTAAATTACCAGTTACAGCTTTAACTAAATAAATGAGGATCCATCCCCCAACTACACTGTAAAAAGATAATAAAATAAAGCAAGTAATTACACCAAGTCTTCCAATAAGATGCCAAGGAGAATTTGGAGCAATTTGTTTATAGGCTAAAATTGCATCACTTTTTGTACTTCTACCAATAATAAATTCACCAAGTAATAGCGGCAGCCCTACTAACAAGGTAAATAAGATAAAGATTAGAAAGAAAACACCGCCCCCACTCGTTCCTGCAACATATGGAAATTTCCATATCGCACCAAGACCAATCGCAGAACCTGCAGCAGCAAGCACAAACGAGATTTTGGAGGACCATTGTTCAACTGAATTATTCACAACATCACCTCAAAAGAAGACTTGTTTGTTTCTATTGAATATTTAGAAAAACTTGCTTGTCGCAAAATTCTAATGGCGAAAGCCATAGTTTTTCTTATACTATCATTCATAAAATTTTATAATTTCTGATAGTACAAAAAAGGACTTCCCCTGATTTTTCCTATCCATGCATAACAAACATTATATAAGTATACATTTTAACATTTTACTAACACAATTTAAATTATATTTTAAAAATATTCTCTCACTTCTTGAGTTTACATAATAATATTATTTGAATATTCTGGTAATGGTAGATTTCAAAGCAAAAAAAAGGCTGACACCTATTTTTCAGTGCCAACCTTTTCATTCTTTTAGCTTAGCCTTCTAGTAATAATGATTCTGGGTCTTCTAGTAATTCTTTAACCGTTGCTAGGAAGCTAACAGCTTCTTTACCGTCAACAATACGATGATCATAAGATAGAGCAATGTACATCATAGGACGGTTTTCCATTCTTTCTTCATCAATTGCAACAGGACGCAGTTGAATTTTATGCATTCCGAGAATCCCTACTTGTGGACCGTTTAAAATAGGGGTAGATAATAGTGAACCGAACACTCCCCCATTTGTAATCGTAAATGTTCCACCTTGTAGATCACTTAAGCTTAGTTTATTGTCGCGCGCTTTCTTTGCTAGATTTAGAATTTCACCTTCGATTCCAGCAAAGTTTAAGCGATCTGCATCGCGAACAACAGGTACAACTAATCCCTCAGGAGCTGAAACAGCGATACCGATGTCATAGAACTTTTTCATCAAGATTTCGTTTCCTTGAATTTCTGCATTTAATAGTGGGAATTGTTTTAATGCTGCAACAACTGCTTTTGTAAAGAATGACATAAATCCTAAACGAACATCATGCTGTTCAAAGAATTTGTCTTTTCTGCGTTTACGAACCTCCATAACAGCTGTCATATCAACTTCATTAAATGTTGTTAACATCGCTGCTGTTTGTTGTACCTCTACTAAGCGATTTGCAATGGTTTGACGTCTTCTAGACATTTTGATTCGCTCAACAGGTTTGCCAGGTACATCTTCTTGAGCAGATACTGCTGCTTTAGGTGCAGCAGCCGGTTTTGGCGCTTCAGCTTGTGGCTGCTGGTTTTGTCCATTTTGTCCTGAGTATGACTCAACATCTTGTTTTCTTACACGTCCGAGAGGATCTGTTGTTTGTACTTGTTGTAAATCAATTCCACGCTCTCGTGCAAGCTTACGTGCTGAAGGTGAAGCGATTGGTCGTTGTTTTTTCTCTTCTGCTTTTGCTTCAACCTCGTTTTGTTGTACAGCTGCTGGTGCTTGTACCTCTTGTTTTGCTTCTTCTGGTTGCGATCCAGAAGCTTCTCCACTCTCATCAATTACCCCGATTGTTTCTCCAACCTGAACAGTATCACCTGATTCTTTGTGTAGCTCTTTTAAAACTCCAGAAAATTCAGCAGTTAATTCAACGTTTACTTTATCTGTTTCAACCTCTAAAAGATATTCACCTTTTTCGACAACATCTCCTGGTTGTTTTAACCATTGAGCGATTGTTCCTTCTGTAATAGATTCTGCTAATTCTGGTACTTTAATCTCAGCCATGTGTTGGTTCCCCCTTGAGCACTTTTGCGTTTTTGTAGAGTTTCGCTAATTCGTCTGTTACAAATAGAAGCGACTTATTGATTATTAGCAAGTTCTGCATTTTTTAATTTAGTAAATTAATATAAATGGTCATTTACTTTTTCCAAGTAAATGCTTCAGTCACAATTCGTTCTTGATCCTTTTTATGAATATTAGGATCACCTTCTGCAGGACTTTGTCTTCTTCTTCTACCAATATACTTCACAGGAACTCCTTCCGGTGCAATCTCTCTCAGTTTTGCATCAACAAAGGTCCAAGCCCCCATGTTTTGCGGTTCTTCTTGAACCCAAACGATTTCTTCAAGAGAAGTTAAGTTTTCTAATATTGATAGGATTATTTTTTCAGGGAATGGATACAGTTCTTCCACTCTCAGCATATGAACCCAATCTTGATTTCCTTCTAATTTGTTTAGCTTATCAGTTAAATCCGTTGCGATTTTTCCTGAGCAAAGGATAAGTCTTTTTACTTTTTCTGGAGATGTACCAAGACCTGGTTGTTCAATAACAGGTTTGAATTCACCTTCACATAATTCATTTAAATCTGAAACAGTTTGTGGATTTCTTAACAAGCTTTTCGGCGTCATGATCACAAGTGGTCTTACCTCTTCGCGTTTTAGCAAATCAGCCTGTCTGCGTAAAATATGGAAATATTGTGCAGCACTTGTTAAATTAGCTACTTGCCAGCTATCCTCTGCAGCAAGTTGTAAAAATCTCTCTAATCTTCCGCTTGAATGTTCAGGTCCTTGACCTTCAAAGCCATGTGGCAATAGCATTATTAGACCAGATTTTTGTCCCCATTTCGCACGACCTGCTGCAATAAATTGATCAAAGAATACTTGAGCAGCATTTGCAAAGTCTCCATACTGTGCTTCCCATAAAACTAATGTCTCTGGAGCGTACACATTGTAGCCATATTCAAAACCAATAACTGAACCTTCAGATAATGGACTATTATGAATAGCAAATGATGCTTTAGCATCTGAAAGTTTGTGTAATGGTGAATAAAACTCTCCAGTGTTTACATCATGCAAAACGATATGTCTTTGCGCAAATGTACCACGCTGTGAATCTTGTCCAGTTAACCGAATTGGTGTTCCATCAGTAAGAATTGATGCAAAAGCTAAAGCCTCACCAAGAGCCCACTCTACTTTTCCATCTTCTTTAAGTGCTTTTGCTCTTCTTTCTAATATTCTTTGCAGTTTAGAGAAAACACTGAAGTTTTCTGGCCATTTTACCAACTCATCATTTAATCTAATCAATTTATCTTTGTTAACAGCTGTTTGGAACGAAGGTAGTCCACTATTAACAAATTTAGGTAATTTAATTTCGTATGTTTGGGCAGCTTTTTTATCTGGAACCTTCTTATATGCCTTCTCAAGTGTTGCTTGCACTTCTTCATTTATCTTCTGAACATCCTCAGAACCAACTACACCCTCATTTTCTAAAGATCTTGCATACAATTCACGAACAGTAGGATGTTTGCGAACTTTTTCATAAAGTTGCGGCTGTGTCATTGATGGTTCATCCATTTCATTATGACCAAAGCGACGATAACCAATGAGATCAATTAAGAAGTCACTTTTGAACTTTTTGCGATACTCCATTGCGATAAAAACAGCTGCAATACATGCTTCAGGATCATCGGCATTTACATGGACGATTGGAATTTCATATCCCTTTGCAAGATCACTTGCATATTTTGTTGAACGTGAATCACGGCTTTCAGTAGTAAACCCAATCATATTATTCGCAATAATATGGATCGTTCCACCTGTTTGATAGCCAGTTAGCTTATTTAAATTTAGAGTTTCTGCAACAATCCCCTCACCAGGAAATGCCGCATCACCATGAATTAAGATTGCCATCGCATCATTGACACTTTGTTTCGGATAGCCCTTCTCTGTACGAACCTCTTGGGCTGCACGAGTATATCCTTCAACAATTGGATCGATAAATTCTAAGTGACTTGGGTTATTAGCTAACGTTACTTTCGCACGACCAATGCTATCATCCTTAATTTGCTTGTTTGCACCAAGGTGATATTTTACGTCACCACTCCAGCCATAGTTAATGCCAATTGATCCTTCTGATGGTACTAATTCCTTATTTGGTGCATGTTGAAACTCTGAAAAGATAATTTCATATGGTTTTCCAAGGACGTGTGCCAAAACATTTAACCGTCCACGGTGTGCCATTCCAATGTTAATCGTATCTGTACCTGATTGAATAGCGTTAGCAATTAATTCGTCAAGCACAGGAACGAGCATATCTAGACCCTCGATTGAGAATCGCTTCTGCCCTACAAATGTTCGATGTAGAAATTGTTCAAATCCTTCTACTTCTGATAATCTCTTTAAAATAGAAATCCGCTTTTCTTTAGACAAATCCCTAAAAATATTTCCAGACTCTACCATTTTAAGAAGCCACGTTTTTTCCTCGTAATTATGTACATGGCTGAACTCAAAAGCGATGGAACTTTTATATACTTCTTTTAAGTATTGGTATGCCTCAAGTCCATTTGTAACATGTGATGGTGCATCCTCACATAGAAGATGAACCGGAATATCCTTTAAATCTTCTTCTGTTAAATCATATTCTTCAAGACGTAAAAATTCATTTTTCTCATAGGTATCCTCAAAAGGATAGATCGCAGCATTTAAGTGACCATATCTACGGATATTTGTCACAAGCTTTACTGCTTCAGCTACTTTTTTCATTTTATCAGCTGAAATTGTTTCAGGTTCAGCCAATGTAGCTTGATTATTTAAATTAGTTTGTAAAGAAGGAGAACCCCACTTATCGAATATTTCTTTTAATTCTATATCAATAGAATTTGGATCAAGTTTATATTGATCATATTGTTCCATGATATAGCCGAGGTTTGGACCATGGAAGTTTTCCCAAGGAAATTTCCTGTTGTTTATGCCTACTGCCATCTAACATTACCCCCAACGATTCATAAGTGATCAGAAAAAATGTTCTGATTCGTAGGAAGGATAAATATTATCCTACGATATTAACCACTCTTACGAGTATAGTAGTATGATATTAAAACGCTTCCAATGCTATTTTAACATTGGTAGCTACACATTCCAAGATAGTTGATTGAAAAATTCAAAAAAAATTGCTCCTTTTTCCATTATCTTTTCATAGCGCTACCATTTTTGAAAATAATTCAAATTATCAATCAATATCTTTTCTTTCTTACTATTATCATACTACAATTCCTTGGAAAAAAAGTACAATTTTTATTATTTTAATGTAAATAGTATAAATTTTTTTGTATTTATTTTTTTTGAATTTTGAAGGGTCATTAAGACTATAACTGTTACTCATTTTTCCCGAAAAAACACGACCTAATCATTGCCATATAAAAAGGGCAAAATCTTAATATCCTCCAAAGATATTTTTAGATTTTGCCCTTCTTCATGTTTTTAACATATCCTACTAAATTGTTTTTAATAATAATCGTTTTAATAGCGGATATAGTTGTTCCGGGAGCTCTTCAATTTTTTCAACGAACACACTATATCTTCCATAAATATTTTGGATTGTTTTTTTAGTCGCTTCATCAACCTCACTTGTTGATAAAAAAACATTTATTACTTCAATCCCTAACTTTCTAGCATCTAACACGGCTTCATGTGTATCAATAATTCCATTTCGCTCATAACCTGTTGCCGCTGGTTCTCCATCAGAAAACACGAGTAGAAATTTTTGTTTTTCATTTCTTTTTATTAATTGTTCTGTCATATGCCTTATAGCATATCCATCTCGATTATCTTCCTCAGGAGATAGCTGCATAATCTCAGGTCCTGCTTGTTTCTGTAATGAATCTTTAAACGAAATAACCGTATGAAAATGATTCGGCTGACGGGTTCTTGACGATTCATTTGTATCCTCCCAGAATCCAACAATCTGATGAGGAACTTTTACAGACTTTAGTGTTTCATGAAAGAGGGTAATTCCTAACTTTGTTTGATCCATTTTATCGAACATTGAAGCAGAGCAATCCACTAATAGAGTAAATACTGCATCAATGTCTGGAGATTTTTCCTGTTTTTTATAAAACAGCTTTGGATTATCATCCGTTAATAATCTTAAAAGTTTTTTATTTAATCTACCAATATGAAGATCTGATCTTGGAAATGTTCTTTTATGTTCTAGTGTTTTTTGAATCATTAATTTTAATTTTTTTTGAAAAAGGAGAATATCATTTCGGTCTTGCTTGTATTGATCGATTTCTTCTGCCAACGGAGGTTTTGAATGAATGAAGACAGGAACTGCATATTTGTTTTCTTTCCCATATGCAAGCTCACCTGCACTAGATCTTTCTTCTTTTTGTGCCTCCATTGCTTCTAATTTTGAATAGTCATTTCTTTTTGCTTTCCCAGAAGTTCCTTGCACCATAGCAAGAGCTTGATCTGCATCATCACCTTCACGAACAGCACCATCACCGTTTATCGTTGTGTTTGTTCCTTGTTCTAAATCAAATTGCAAGAAGCTCTTGGTTGGCTTACTTGTTTCACTATGCCAGGTTGGAAGTTTGTCACTATGGACATCTTCATCACCTTTTTTTGCATCCTCTAATTTGTCTTTGTTTTTCAATTTAGATTTTCTCTTTAACTCATCATAAAGACTAGAAGCTTTTATAGATTCATACGGAAGCTCAGCTAAATAAAAATACGTATTTAACATGTCCTTTTCTAAAACCTCTTCTAAAATATCCACTAAATTTAAGACTATATTGATGATATGAGATGATGATGAGGCTTCGAAAACTTGAAAGATTTGAGTTTGGATAAAAGGTAGAGTACGATCAAGATTTTCTGATAAGGCTGGTACCTGCTCAATTGTTGATTCAGCTGTTAGGATAAGATATAGTGCGTTAAATAGAGCGTCTGTTAAAATACTACGTTCCTTATGAATAATAAGTTGACTATGAAAATGTTTCCGATATAACCTTTTTCTTAAGCGAAAAGCAGTTTTTGTACCAGGTCTTTCTTTCACACATAGCTCTTCAAGTCTAATATCTTCAAGTAACATACATAGCTGTTTAGCAAAGCTACTAAGCTTTAATGGTCGTACTTTTTCGATAAATAAACCTAGTTCACGAAAATCTGTATAAAAATAATTTCCTATACTTCTAAGATAGATATCACTTTTTAATGCTAATTCTGTTTCAGACCTTTCACGATGATCCCAAAAATGGCTTACATAGATTTTCCCTTCAAATGGATCTAGATAAGATTGCACACTATAATCTACTTCAAGCTCACCGTTCTTTGTGAGTCCTTTTGCAAGATCAGATAATTCCATAATAAGAAATGAATCAACTTGTTGATCGTTGAACTTAATAAATCTCAAAACAAAAACCTCACTCAAATAGAGTTTCAGCCACATTTCTAATGGCTGCTTTTTCTCTTTCATCTTCTAACTTTTCAACAATCCCTCTTTCAACTGCACGTTTTGGAGGGAGATAGCTAGCCAAATCACATGTATCAATAAGTGCACGTATTGATGCTGCTTCTTCTGAAACCTGTCCATTTTGAACTAAACTTAATAAATCAGCAGATAGCTTTGTAAAGGTTTTGATTAGTGTTGGATCGGTTAGTCTTGATTGTTTTTCAAGCACTAATTGTAATTCAATTCCTTGAATATATGGTACTTCAATGACAACAAAACGATTTTTCAACGCTTCATTTAATGGAACTGTTCCAACATATCCTTCATTAATCGCTGCTATTACTCCAAAATGCTCATGAGATCTCACTACTTCACCTGTAAAAGGATTCGTAATCATTCTTCGATAATCCAGAACTCCATTTAATATTGGAAGAGTTTCGGGTTTAGCCATATTAATTTCATCAATATACAGGAGATGGCCTTTTTTCATTGCTTTTACGACAGGCCCAGGAACAAATTCAATTGAAGTTCCATTTTGATTATTTTCAATCGTCTTAAAGCCTAATAATGCTTCAGCATCCAAATCCACAGAACAGTTAATACTATGCATTGGCTGGTGGAATAGGTTTGATAGAGTTTCAGCAAGCTTTGTTTTACCAGAACCTGTTGGACCTTTTAATAAAACATTTTTTCCAAGAGCTAATGCAATCATTGCATCATATAATATTGAGTCATTAGACGGAGTATATCCACCCATCCCAATCAATAGTTCATCATCTTCATGTAGCTTTCTTGTAGATCTATTTTGGATTAAATCTTGAATGTCATTTGGTAATTGATAAGATTCTAAGTTAGTCATTATAGTCCTTCCTTCTTATACCTTTTTGGATCGTTTCTACCATCCATGAGTATACTAAAAAGCTATTATGTATTCAAAGTTTACGAATCTCATTTTTCATTAATTTGATCCAAACTCTATCATTTTGACCAAAAAAAAATAGAATCCAGTGGATTCTATAAATAACGTTTTGCACCCAGATAGCGCTCTTTCCAGTATGAGGTATTTAAATTACTAATCGTAACACCAGAGCTACTCGCATGAATAAATTCATTATTCCCTAAATAAATTCCCATATGTGAAGGGCCTGCCTTATATGTTGTAAAAAAGACAAAATCACCTACTGCAGGATTATTAACAGATTTCATGATATCCCAATAACCCGCTGTACTTAAGCGAGACACAGATGTAACTTTATTTAGAACATAATAAATATAGCCACTACAATCAAAACCACTTGGTGTATTTCCTGCCCAGCGATAAGGAGTCCCCATTAAAGATTTGGCTTCACTAATCATTTTGTCAACCTTTGAAGATTGAGTTTGTGATTGCGTAGGCTCAGAAACAGTGTTGGTCGTATCTTGAGTAATCGCTTTGTCTCCATTAATTTTCAATACCTGTCCAACTCTGATAAGATCTGACTTTAAATTATTTGCAACTTTTATTTCAGCAATCGTGATGTTAAATTTATTTGCTATTTTCCATAAGGAATCTCCAGGACTTACCTTATATGTAGAAACTGCATTAGTTGCTACCTGTTGGTTTGTAGTAGACTCCGTCACCTTTTCTTCTTTACCCTGAGTAGATTGAACAGCTTGTTTTTTAACTGTTAATTTTTGACCTATGCGGATTAAATCACTTGTCAAATTGTTTAGTTTTTTCAGTTCTGTTACTGATGTATTATGTGCTCTTGCAATAACCCATAATGAATCACCGCTTTTGACGGTATATGTACTATTTTGTGTTGTATTAGATTCAGAAGTATTATTTGTTGTTGTACTTGTTTGTTTATTTTGGGATGTCGATGTAGATGTAGTTTGAACTTTTAAAACTTGTCCAACCTGAAGGAAGTCACTATTTAATGAATTCCATTGTTTAAGATTGTCAACTGTTGTGTTATATTGCCTAGACAACCCCCAAAGTGTATCACCACTTTTCACCTTAACTTTTTCATCAGCTGCTGCGACTGAAGCAAATAATGACGCCCCAACAACAGCTGTTGCTGTCAATCCTAATATTTTTTGTTTCATTTCTACTATTACCTCCTACTCATCATAATCTTAGTTTAATAGATTAACAGACATAAAACTACAATTTTATTAAGAAACATGTGAAAAAATACATAACTTTCCTATTCACTATACAAAATATTACAGATATAGACAATCATTCTTTTATTTATTTCTATTTAGTAGATAAACTTTGTTTGCCGCCAAGTCAACAAGGTTGCTGTTCGTTCTGACATTACACAAAAATGGTCAGAAACCATTGTTCTGACCACATTTTTTACAAAACATTATTTTTATTACTTGTAGCAGCTTCTCTTGGATGGTGGAGAAAGTTTCTTGTACCAAAATAATTGAATCCACCTAAAAACAAGATAGGTATAATCGTTAAAAACAGTGCAGACATGACTAGTGGTGTCTCTTTTAATACAGGAAATACCTCTTGGAAACCACTAGATTTATTCTTTTTCATTTTAATAGCTTTTGGTTCTTCAAAATTCAATGCATAGGTCGAAATAAGGATGAATGCGTAGGCAATCATCGACCCAATATAAAGAAATTCAATGTTCATCACAACAAGTAAAATACCTGCGAGAGCTGTACCAGCAATCCGAGAAATTGTGGATACATTCATATGAACTCCATTTAAATGTATTAAATCCTTATCCTCTACAATTAGTGGTATAACTGATTGTAAAGCAGGAAAATAAAAAGCAGCACTTATTTGTATACAAACCATGAAACAGATCATAAAAACAATTGACTCATTTTCTAATGCCAAAAACATAAACAAAACACTAAGTGTTCTCCCGATCCCTGAATATATTAACACTTTCTTCTTTGAATACGTATCAATAATCCTTCCAGCAAGAGGACCAACAATCACACCTGCTAAGAGACCTAAAAATAAAATGATGGATTTCATAAAATCAGAAGGAACATGTTTTTGCATAAATTCTAGGTTTCCGATAATCCCCATCCATAATCCTAAACCACTACAAGCTCACCAATTAATAATACCCAAACATTCTTGTTCTTCCACATTCTATTCATCTTCTTCCACATTTCTTAATAAATAAACTATAGCATTGAACAAACTGTTTCGCTACACGAAATATTCCAGTTTTACATCCTTTTATTGGAGTGGAGATTCTGGTGAGATAATTGGATAAAGAGTTCCGTCCAGAGCAAACGACATTTTTCCTGTTTCCTCTGAAATGATTAACACGAGTGCATCTGTTACTTCTGTTAGTCCAATTCCCGCACGATGTCTTGTTCCTACCTTTTCCCCGCCAAAATCTTGTTTGGATAGTGGTAAAACATTTGCAGCTGAGATAAGATAATCTCCTCTTACTAAAACAGCACCATCATGTAATGGGTTTCCCGGATAAAAGATACTTTCAATAAGACGATTGGAAATATTGGCATTTAGAGGAATTCCACCTTGTATATGCTGATCAACTGGTTCCTGTCTTTCAACAACAATGAGAGCTCCATGTCTTCTCTCAGACAAATGTTGAATCGCTTTTGCTAATTCAATGTATTCATTTGTAAATTTTTCAATATAAGCCTTTAAGTAAAAGAATGAAGCTGAAGATTGGATTTCATTAAAGCGATCTCGAATATGAGCTAGCTCACAAAGTAAACAGTATTCTTTTTCATCTAGGGAATTCCGCATCGTTTCTGTTTCTTCGATAATTTGATTCAAATGAAAAGCAATGTGATTCTTAATTGACGTAAATGTTTGAGTATTTTCCAAATTTCTCCCCCCTCCTTTTTATTATTCTCTTTCAATTATTAAAAATTATGAATAGTTGACTCTGTGTATTTTTTCCAATTATTCATCCATACTACTAAGAAGGAGGCGTTTAAATGATTACTCAAAAGATCTTACAATATACATTTAGCATCTTAGGTGCGCTATCATTGGGATTTTTTTATTATCAAATGTTCAAAGGGGAATCCCGTAAATCTGATAACCAGCAAAAATAACATCCCATTTATTTATTTCATGTTATAATTCTCTAGTTATCTTGTTGAAAAGAGGATGTAGCAATGAAAACAAATGTTTTTAGTAAGAAAAAAATCATGTATCTTTCAAGTATATTGTTTCCAATTCTAATCACCCAGCTCGGTTTATTCTCAATGAACTTCTTTGACACAACAATGTCAGGTAAAGTTTCTCCTAATGATTTAGCTGGGGTTGCCATTGGATCAAGCCTATGGGTACCTGTTTATACAGGTCTAAGCGGAATTTTATTATCAGTAACACCAATTGTTGCGCAATTAGTTGGAGCCAAAAAGACGAAGGATGTTCCATTTATGGTTGTACAAGGACTATATGTGAGCATCGCAATTTCTATCGTCATTCTAATACTAGGATTTTTAACATTAGATCCTATTCTACTAAATATGGGCTTAGAAGAAGAGGTTCGTAATATCGCAAAGTGGTATTTAATTTCTTTATCTCTAGGAATTTTCCCATTATTTTTATATGCGGTTTTAAGATGTTTTATTGATGCCCTTGGGTATACAAGAGTGACAATGATTATTACACTTACTTCTTTACCTATTAATTTTGTTTTTAACTATTTATTTATTTTTGGTAAATTTGGATTTCCAGCACTTGGGGGAATAGGCGCAGGAGTTGCATCTGCCATTACTTATTGGTGTATTACAGCTATTGCCATCTTTATCATAAGAAAGCAGTCGCCGTTTAAAGAATTTTCTATATTTAAAACACTTTTCCCAATCTCTTTAAAAGCATGGGGAGAAATTTTGAAAATAGGTGTGCCGATTGGCTTATCCATATTCTTTGAAACTAGTATTTTTGCTGCTGTTACATTATTAATGAGTCAATATAACACTATTACAATTGCGTCACATCAAGCAGCAATGAACTTTGCTTCATTTCTTTATATGCTGCCTTTAAGCATTTCTCTAGCTCTAACGATTGTTGTTGGTCATGAGGCTGGAGCAAAAAGGATTAAGGATGCCAAGGAATATAGCTATTTAGGAATCTGTATGGCTGTTACTTTATCACTTATGTCTGCAGCACTTATTTATTTCTTTAGACCTGAAGTAGCGTCTATCTATACTTCTGATCATACAGTCTTAAAATTAACACAGGATTTCTTAATTTATGCGATATTTTTTCAGCTTTCGGATGCCATCGCAGCACCTATACAAGGTATTTTAAGAGGATACAAGGATGTGAACGTCACATTCATCATGGCTCTTATTTCTTATTGGGTAGTTGGGCTACCAGTTGGATACATTATAGCAACCTATACCTCACTAGATGCATTTGGCTTTTGGATTGGCCTTATTTCTGGGCTAGCAGCAGGAGCAATCGGTCTATCGATGAGACTTTATATCATTCAGCGAAGAAATGATGTTGCATTTACAATTACTCAAAAATAAAGTGAAACTTCCTTAAATGGTTTTTTTTCATCCCCCCACTGATGGTTAGTTGAACCAATGGGACCTTTACGGGCAGTTA
>DASQMK010000165.1:0-7174 GCA_035645575.1 Metabacillus sp. | reverse complement strand
TAAATGATGCCCTAGCGGTCCCCAGTCAATAATGTAGGAAAGAGGAGTAAATTTTTTAAAAGGATCTCTTTGGTCAAGAAAATAAATTTTTAAAGGCTTCAACGAAAGTAAGAATAGCCCAGTTAAAAAGATGGATGTAAATATGAGAAACTTTTTTGAAAATATAGGTTGTCTTATATTTAAAAAAATCGACAAAAACAAGGATATAATAATATCCAAAAAAAGGAATATATCATAAGGGCGAATAAGAGATAATATACTTGGTCCCAAATCTTTTAGGTTGGACGATTGGAGGAAGATGTACATTGTGATAGGGGATCCGAAATAGCGGAAGTATAGTAAATCAGCAAATAATAACAAAGAGATAAAAGTGTTTGCAAATATTAAATACGTTACTCTCCATTTTTTTTCTAATAAAATAGCTACGGATAGGATTAACAACAAAACACTGGTTGATGCCAAAACGGATCCCTGCGATACTGTCATTGTCATTACACGGTTTACATATATTGTTTTAATAAATAAAGATAGGAAGGTCAGTATAATAAAAAGATCTAGTCTGTATAGTATTTGAAATGGCGACATAATATCCTCCTTTGTCCGTATGAATGTTTGCATAATAATCAAGCCTATACCACTGTTTTATTAGAGTTAATTTTGTTGGAAATATATGACATCAAGATTGCCAGGTAAATACTTACTGCCGGAGCCGTTAAGACATGTCCCGCAAATAAAGCTATTCCGAATCCCAATGAAATTCCCACCGCGATAATTACGTTTTCAGTGGAAAATACCTTTTTTACATCAATTACTGCTTTCCATATTAAGCGTATAATTATAAAAATAATCGGTACTAGATACAACATGAATCCAACAATGCCAAATGAAAAAAACAAATCATGAAAATCCATTTCAATTAGCTTGGGGCTATCTGTGTAATTTCCACCATAGCCCATCCCTAATAATTTTTGAGAAATTGGAGCGTCAGCGAAATATTCCTTATGAATACTTAAGTATTGGTCTCTTCCACTCAACATCAAACTTTGCAATTCAGCCTCATTAATTTCTTCTGGCTGTTCCCCTGTACTGTCTTTCCCCTGTTTAGGGGGTTCTTTCATTTTGATTATGTTTAAATGGGTGTGCGTATTATAGGAAATAGGCGAGAACGGGGTATATAAAACTATACCAACAAGTATACATGTAATTATCCAGATATTTGTGGAATATTCCTTGCGTTTCAAAACAAAATACTCTATTAGCACCATAACTAAGGCGGACAAGGAAGTAATGACAGCAGCCCCATAACCGACTTTTGTTCCTAACGCAAGTAGAGAGTAAACTAGGATTATTGCTGGTATCCAACGATAAATTTGTTTTACTGTTTTAGTGGCACGCAAAGCATATAATATAGTGATGGGGAAACAGATAGACATAATTGCCCCAAGTTCATTTCCTGCAAAAAACCATCCCTTGTGTCCAATTTTTTCGTACTGGTAGCTGTTGAAGGCGGTATTTGTTATGGCTGAAAGAACCATCACGGTTCCGATGAGGCTCATAGTGTATACAATATGTTTTTCGATGCTTTTATACCAATCGGCAGTTGCTTCTTTTAGTTTATAAAATACGACAATGTAACTAAAAAGCATTATGATAAAGTAGCTGGATTTGAGAATAAACTTAATTTCGGATGTAACTGCTACAGGATCCTTTGTAATAAGATTATTAAAAACATTTAATGTAAAAAAAGTGAAAAGCAGGAATAAATATATTAACATTCTTTTTTTGTTGGGGAAAATATTAAAAATTAGGTAGACCACTCCCGAAGACATTATTAGGAACCGTATAATAGTTCCCAAGGTCAGTTCGCTCTTTAAGTATATTAACGAAAATGATGTGGCTAAATCTATTAGAGGCTGAATAACAACAAAAATTAGAAACAAGCGTTCATATGTGATGTTTGATAAATCTTTGCGATATTTCATTTTCTATACCTCTCTCGTTTTTTCCCCTCAATATTCATTACCAATATTTATTTTCTAAATACACTATATGTCAAAAAATAATACAGTTTGTATGGAAAATTTCGTACATTTTTGTGCTATAAACGATATTTTTTCTTAATGATTTTGTTAATTACTGGTTATAATTAATTGTATCAAAATTAGTAAAAGTCCCAGCATTTTAAAATCTTTGTTTAAAGAAGAAAATTAGGGGTTAGTAAAATGTTATTCAAAAAAAGTACAATTCTAAAAGCGGTTGGTGCGGTGACGATTGTTTCAGCAGCGGGAAAAGTTTTGGGTTTCATTCGTGAAGCGATTATCGCCGCTTATTTTGGTACTTCCGATGTATCGGATGTATTCTTTTTAGCCAGTCTGATTCCCACTATTTTATTTACGGCAATAGGAACAGCGATACAAGCGGGAATCGTTCCCCTGTATATGGAGGAACAAGAAAAGGACCAGCACCATGCCAATTATATAATGAGTGTATTAGGTACATTATTTTTTACAATTGCTCTTTTTATTACAGTAATCAGCTTTATTTTTGCTGGTCCTTTAGTGAAAACCATTGCGCTAGGTTTTTCCGATAGGCAGATAGATTTAGCAGTAATGTTGGCAAGAATTATGTTGCCTAGCATTTGTTTTTTGGCTCTTGCATCGATTGCAACCGGTATTTTGCATGCGCATAAGAAGTTCGTAATGCCTGCGTTCACGTCCACAGTACAAAACGCTGTAATTATTGTGCTTACTATTGTTTTTGCGAATGTATATGGTGTAGTGGGGTTAGCAGTAGGGGTTTTATTAGGAACTGCAAGTCAATTTTTGGTTCAATATCCTCAAATGTCAAGGTATAAGATTTCATTCAATTTTTCGTTTAGAAAGGAGAAAGAACTTATAAAAAATACACTTATTCTGTTTTCCCCTATTATTATTGCCTCAGTTATTGTTCAGTTAAATGGGTTAGTAGATAGAATTATCTCTTCCGGCTTAGAGGAGGGAAGCATTTCGGCTCTTAACTATGCAAATCGACTTCTATGGCTTCCTCTGAGTGTTATGCTTACTCCATTAATTACTGTAATGTACCCGTCAATTGTAGAATCAGTCTTAGAGGGGTACACAGTATTTACACAGGTTGTTGCGAAGGGGATGAAATCAATTATTTTTCTATCGATACCTTTTATGGTAATCATGATTACTTCGAGCGAACCACTCATTGAATTGGCATTTCAAAGAGGGGCATTTGATATAAGTGCAACTAATAAAACCTCCCAAGCATTTATATACTATTCAATAGGTTTAGTATTTTTCGCTCTAAGGGATTATTTAATGAATTGTTTTTATGCCTTAAAGAAGACCAAGATAGCTATGTACTCATGCGCAGTTGCTGTAGTCGTAAACGTGGTTTTAAGTATTTGCTTATCAAAATATTTATTGGTTGGTGGAATTGCACTAGCGACAAGTATATCAATGTTGGTTCAAACAATTTTTTTACTTTTTTATCTATGGAAACTGACTAACCCAGGCGACTTATTTAGCAAGACCCTTTTCACGGATCTTTCTAAGTTTGGTGGAGCTTTTGTGCTAGTATTTATAACCGTTTTAGGATTCCGGACGATCGTTGAGGGGTTGACAGATTTTTTACAGCTAGCGGCTTTAACCGTTATTACTATAGTTTCCTTTTTATTTTATGCGTACATATTAAAAATTAAGGAAGTGCAATTTATGCTTAAGTTGGTCAATAGGGGGTAGGCATGGTGAATATATTATTTGCAACGATTTTTGATTATCCGCATGAGGGGGGGCTGTCCACCCATATTACGACATTAAAAAAGGGGCTAGAGATGCGCGGGCATCAAGTTGATATAGTTTCCTTCTCGAGTTTTCCATCCATGCTTAGAACTATTTATGCTCGTGTTCCTGGATTTTTGGTCAATAAGTGGAAGAAGGGAAAAGGGCAAGTATATAACGATAGAAACCGGAAGCATTTACTTTCCTATTACATAAAGAGGCGAGCCTGTAAGTATGATATTGTTAATGCGCAGGATATTTATGCGACCCTAGCAACGTCTGAATTGGGAATACCAACAGTAGCAACAGTGCATGGATATTTCTCCTATGAAGCAATCAGCAGAGGCGCTATTATTAAGGATAGTGCCGAGGACTATCTTATTCGTCAACTCGAACAGGGGGCCTACCAACAGGCTGATGAGGTTGTGGCAGTAGACCGAAGAATAAGGGATTATATTAAAGGACAATCCTCCGTAGATGCCGTCGTTATTAAAAATTTTATTGATGTCGATTCATTTTGTCCACAAGATATCGATACAAGTGCAGTCAAGAATGAATTCAGCATTCCCCACGATTTTAACATCTTGTTTGTTCCCAGGAGATTGACAGAAAAAAATGGGGTTATTTACCCGGTACTAGCATTGCAAAATGTGATAAAGAAACACCCCAACACGCTTTTGGTGTATGCCGGGACAGGAGAACAGATGCCGGTCATAAAAAAACTTGTTTCTGAGTTGAACCTTCATAACCAGGTTAAATTACTTGGTTCAGTACCCCATGAAAAGATGAAAGAATTGTATGGTATTTCAGATATTGTACTTATACCGAGTGTGCACTCACATGGAGTAGAGGAAGCTACATCTATATCCGCGTTAGAGGCAATGGGATCAGGAGCGCCTGTAATTGCAGGAGCTGTGGGAGGGTTAAAAGAAATTATTGAAAATAAAAAGGATGGCCTGTTAGTTAGAGAACGCGATGTGGAAGAGTTATCCTCGTCTATTCTGAAGCTCTTAGAAGAACCAGGATACGGAGATTTTTTGGCGAAAAATGCCAGAGGAAAAGTAGAAAAGGAATATTCTCATTTAGCTGCAGCGGAAAAATTTGAATCGATTTACTTAGATGTAATAAGGAGAAGGAGTATGGACAAACCAGCTATGTTTTAAAATTAGGGATAAATGGATAAGGTAATAATAACTTCATCTTTGTCAAGCATAAAAGTAATAATTAAAACGGTATTGGTTATTAAAAAGAGGGGTATTTGTATAATGAAGGTTCTCCATTTAAATGCTGGCAATGAAACTGGAGGAGGAATGGTTCACATCCTCTCCTTATTGAGCGAGTTAAACGGTAGAGAAATGATTCTGGGGCTACTTGAGAAGTCTGTTATGTATGAGGAAGCGGAAAAGATAGGAATTAAAGTTAAATGTTTTAGGCAAAATTCAAGATATGATTTGTCTATTTTAAAAGAAATAATAAACTATATCAACCACGAAAAGTTTGACATTATTCATACACACGGGGCACGGGCAAATTTTATAGGTTTCTTGCTAAAAAAGTATTTGAAATGTCATTGTAAATGGGTGACTACAATACACAGTGATCCGAGGGAAGATTTTATGGGAAGCGGCTTAAAAGGAAAATTGCTAACAGGTATCCATTTACATGCATTAAAGTCTCCAGATCACTATTTTGCCATCTCTAACTGCTTCAAAGATATGCTTGCTGAAATGGGAATTGATAAAACCAAGGTCACCACAATTTACAATGGAATCCGCTTTGATCAACCTTTTTATCCAATTGTTAAAAGGGAAGATATAGGGTTACGCTCAGATGATTTTGTTCTTATTATGATTGCTCGATTGCATCCAATAAAGGGGCATATCATTGCTTTACAGGCCCTTAGGGACCTTTCTGAAAAATACCGTAATCTTAAATTGCTTATAGTTGGAAGCGGAGCTTTAATGGGAAATTTAAAGAGGAAAACCTATGAATATAATATCAGGGATCGGGTAGTATTTTTGGGCCACCAAAAATATGTTCACGGTCTTTTAACTATTGCGGATGTAAAAATACTTACATCATATAGCGAGAGCTTTCCACTTGTCATTTTGGAGGCTGCAAGAGCCCGGATTCCTGTTATTTCCACAGATGTAGGCGGGGTAAAAGAGTTGATTTCTTCCCATGATCTAGGCTGGGTCATTCCCCCTAAAGATAGTAAAGCCTTGGGGAGGACAATTGAGGAAGCAATTAAACAAAAAGAAAAGGGGATTTTGTATGAAATAGGAAAAAATCTTTATGAAAAAGCATCTAGGGAATACTCAATCGAACGGCTCACTCGTTGCATTTATGATACTTATAGAAAAATACAAGGACTGTAACCTGGTACTGTATTTCCTTTTTCCTATTTCAGTGCAGAAGGCCAAACAGAATTAAAATAAAGATATGTCATTTTTTACATGTATATTATATAGTATGAACAACTTATACATTATAGTTCAACAATAAATCCCCCTTAAGCATAATAGTTAAATCGTAAAATGTCTAAAGCCTAGAGGTTTCAGCCTTTAGGCTATTTTAAATATTTTTATGATGCAAAATGTATTAAGCAAATAAAAATTAACCTTAAATTCTGAGAGGGTTAGCGCTATTTATAATATTGGTTTTCGTTTTTGCTGGACTGTGGTATTATCTATTTAGTTTGAGTACTTTTGTAATGTTTAGACTGAAGGCACGGTTGGAAAATAATAAAATCTATCGAATAATTAGGATAAAGAATATATTAGATCCAGGAAAAAGAATTTACGACTGATTAAAATCAGATGAAGATGGTTAAAGTAAAGGTTGAGGAGGGGGAAGTCAGTGCTGTATGTCGCGGCTTTGATAAGCTTTATTATATCGATCCTCATAACCCCATTAGTCAAGCGATTTGCACTAAAAATAGGTGCTATTGACCAACCGAATAATCGAAAGGTGCACAAAAAGGTAATGCCTCGTTTAGGGGGATTAGCTATATATTTTAGTTTTCTTGCTGGTTTTTTTATTTTACAGCCGGAAAGCCCATATAGTATTGCAATTTTTTTCGGAGGGCTAATTATCATTATCACAGGCTTTTTGGATGATTTATTTAATTTGCCGGCTAGGATTAAAATACTTGGGCAGCTGGCTGCCGCTTTAGTTGTTATTTTTAGTGGGGTTGAGATTGAGTTCATTAACTTACCGTTTGGAGGCAGGCTTGAGTTTGGAATTTTTGCAATTCCTTTAACTATTCTTTGGATTGTTGGTATTACAAATGCAATAAACCTTATAGATGGTTTAGATGGTCTGGCAGCTGGTGTATCTTCAATAGCATTGGTTACTATCTCGGGAATGGCAGTTATTATGGGCAA